>NZ_PSWQ01000003.1:0-188349 GCF_002932915.1 Rathayibacter sp. RFBD1 | reverse complement strand
CCCCCGCACCGACCGCCCCCGCCGGTCCCTCCTCCGCACCGCCCTGATCTGGACGACGACCGCTCTGCTGGCCGTCCTGGTCGCGGCGGCGCTCCTGTTCCACGCGTCCGGCGGACGCTGGTTCATCGTGCAGACGCCCTCCATGGGCACGGCCGCCCCGGTCGGCACCCTCGTCCTCACCGAGCCGACGGCCCTCGAGGACGTCCGGGTCGGCGACGCGGTCAGCTTCCACCCCACCACCACGCCCGACGAGACCTACACCCACCGGGTCGTCGAGATCGCGGACGACGGCACGCTCCGCACCCAGGGCGACATCAACGGCGCCGTCGATCCGTGGGCCACCGGCCAGGACCAGCTCATCGGAGTCGTCACCACGGCGCTGCCGGTGCTCGGCTGGCTCGTGCGCGGCCTGCCGCTGCTGATCATCGGCGCCGTCCTCGTGCAGCTGCTCACCCGCTTCATCGCCTCGCCCACCCAGCGGGCGTCGATGCGGATCCTCGGCCTCTCGCTCGTCGCGTCCGTCACCGTCTTCGTGCTCCGCCCGCTCGTCGGCATCGTCGTCCTCGAGGCCACGGTCGACAGCGGCACGACGAACGCCACGCTCGTCTCGACGGGCGTCCTCCCCATCCGCGTGAGCGCCGAGGGCGCCGACCCCGTCGACCTGGTCTCCGGACAGGTCGGCCGCCTGCAGATCCCGGCGCACGACGGAGACGCCTACGCCCTCTCCTCCGCTCTGCACCTGCCGTTCTGGGGCTGGGTCCTCTTCGTCCTGCTCTGCGCGATCCCGGTGCTCTACACGGTCTTCGTCGGCCTCCCCGGCGAGCCGGAGCGGACCGCCGAGCGCGGCCGCCGCGCCGCCCGCGAGGAGGAGACGGCATGAGCCGGCACCGCCTCTCCGCCGCCTCGCCGGCCGCGCGGCTGCGCACCCTCCTCGCCCGCCCGAGGTCTGTCGTCGCCGCCCTCGCCGCCGCCGCCCTGGCCGCCGTGCTGCTCACCGCCCCCGCCACCTCCGGCGCGTACACCGCCTCGATCCTGAACTCGACCAACACGGTCGGCAGCGCCGCCGCGTTCTTCACCTGCGACGGCGCCCTCGCCGCCGACCGCGGGGCCGCGCTCTTCGCCTACACGCTCGCGCAGCCGAGCGGATCGACGACCGCGCCCGACACGGACTCCGGCCAGTACCCGGGCACCTACCGCTCCACCAGCCTCTTCCCGACCGCGATGGTCAGCTCCGCCGCGACGCCCAAGGCCTGCCCGCGCGACGCGGGCGGCTCGTGGACGCCGAACGGCACCAACCAGTACCTGAGCACGCCGCTGGAGATCAGGAACCCCGGCACCTTCAGCACCGAGATCTGGTTCAAGACCACGAACGCCGGCGGCAAGCTCTTCAGCTTCAGCGCGGGCGCCACCGCTCCCGGCGGCCAGTACGACCGCCACACCTACATCGGCGCCGACGGCAAGCTCGTCTTCGGCGTCTACAACGGCGCCGCGCAGACCATCACGAGCATCCGAGCCGTCAACGACGGGCTCTGGCACCACGTCGTCTCCACGCTCTCGCCGACGGCGGGCATCGCGCTCTGGGTCGACGGCGTGAAGGTCGCCTCGAACAGCACGTACCGCACGGCCGAGAACACGACGGGCACCTGGAAGATCGGATACGACAGCCTGGGCGGCCAGTGGCCGAACGTCGGCTCCTCGTACTTCGGCGGGAGCCTGCGCTACGCCGCGGTGTACTCGACGGTCCTCACGCCGGAGCAGATCCAGACGCACTACGCGGCAGGACGCTGAGCGAACGGCCCGGTCGGCGGCGCCTCCGCAGCCCTAGGGTGAGCGGATGAGCACCCCCGCCCTCTCGCGCCGCGCCCGCTTCCACCAGCGGTTCCTCGTGGAGGAGCGCGTGATGGCCCCGGAGGCGCGCCGCGGCCTCGACCGGGCCGGCTTCGGCCTCATCGGCGTCGGCGTCGTCCTCTTCGCGGCCTTCACCGCGCAGGTCGCGAGCGGCACCGGCCTCACCGTCCTCGATCCGGTCGTCGCCGAGTGGTTCCGCGAGAAGCGCTCCGCCGAGGGCACGGTCGTGATGGACGCGCTCGCCACCGTCTTCGGGCCGGTCTACCTGCCGGTCATCATCCTGGCGGTGCTCGTGCTCTGGTTCGTCCTCGCGCGGCACCTCTGGCGGCCGATCCTCCTGGCCGGCGGCATGCTCGTCGGGATGCTCAGCGTGCAGCTGGCCGCTCACCTCGTGATGCGGATGCGCCCGCCGGTCGAGTACATGCTGCTCGGGCCCGACGGGACCTTCTCGTTCCCCTCCGGCCACGTCACCGGCGTGAGCGACTTCTTCCTGATCACCACGTTCCTCCTCGCCTCCCGCCGCTCCTCCCGGAGCTGGATGATCGGGGGCTTCGCGCTCTCGCTCGGGATGATCGCCGGCCAGATCGTCGCCCGGCTCTACCTCGGCTACCACTGGCTGACCGACACGCTCGCCTCGGTGTCGCTCGCCCTGATCGTGCTCGGCTCGGTGATCGTGATCGACACCCGCCGGACCGCGGTCGTGCGGGGCCACGCGGACTGACCGGCGCGGCGCCTCCCTCTGCGGCGAGGAGCCGACCGCGGGAGCAGGCCCTGTCGTCAGCCCCGGTCGGCCGGACCCTCCCCGGTGACGATCGGCACCGGCTCCGTCACGCCGATCGTGCTGACGATCGGGACGATCCCGGTGCGGGTGAACGGCTCCTCGGCGGCCGGCGCCGGCTCGTCGGGCAGCGGCGCGGGGTCGACCGCGGCCGGCGCCGACGGGTCGGACGCCGTGAGGCTGGATCCGCTGCCCGGCGCCGTGGCGTCCTGCGCGGTGTCCGCCTGCCCGGCCTCGGCGCCGTCGGGGTAGAGGACGTCGGCGGCGAGGGCCTGCTCGATCCCGCGGTCCCGGCGGGTCCGGGCGCGGACCGGCGCCACCGCCCGCACGATCGGGGTGCGCAGGCGGCGGTAGGCGATCCGGCCGAGCGTGACTCCGCCGGCGAGGCCCAGCGCGATCATGCCCGCCTGGAGCAGGAGCTCGATCCCGGCGCTCGGGCCGGCGTTCGAGGTGAGGCCGAGGACGCCGCGGTAGAGGGTGAGGCCGGGCAGGAGGGGGACGATCGCGCACGCGGTCGTCACCACGGCGGGCACCCGCATCCGCTCGGCCAGCATCTCGCCGAGCAGGCCGATCGCCAGCGCCGGGAGGGCGTTGGCCATGAGCGGCGCGAAGCCCGAGGTGGTCAGCGAGTCGGAGACGAGGAACGCGCCGGCTCCGGTGAGGGCGGCGATGAGCGCGGGCCGCGGCGGGGTGTGCGACGAGAGAGCCCAGGCGCCGGCCGCGACCCCGGCGCCGAGCACCTGCACGGCGGCCGGCCAGGGGCGGGCGTAGGAGTCGACAAGCACCAGCTCGACCCCGAGCGAGCGCGCGCCGTCGAGCACCACGGCGATCCCGACGACGATGCCCAGCGTCAGCAGCCCGACCTCGAGCAGCCGGCCGCCCGCGGTGATCGGGAACCCGTTGATCGCATCGTCCGCCGCTCCCACGAACGAGAGCCCGGCGAGGAGCACGACCACCCCCGACGCGACGACGAGCGCGGGCGGCAGAACCGCCAGCTCCACGGGCAGCCGCGGCACGACCGCGAGCAGCACCACCGCCACTCCGGTCGCCAGCGCGGCGCCCGCGATCTGCTGGAAGAAGGCGGGCAGGCCCCAGCGGGCGAGCAGCTGGTTGACCAGGTCGATCGCGGCGGCCGTCGCGGCGGCGAGGAGCACGACGAGGGGTCCGCCCCCGAGCAGGAGCGCGACGCCCGCCGCCATCAGCGCGAGCGTGAGGGTGACGACTCCGCGGCGGTAGCGGTGCGGCTGGACGAGGATCGCGTCGAGCCGGTCGTGCGCGGCCTCGAACTGGTGCCGGGCCTCCTCGCGGGCCTCGGCGGAGTCGACGGCGTCGGCGACCCGCACCTCCGGCGAGCCCTCGGTGATGGCGGTGACGAGCGCCGTCACGCGGGCGAGCCGCTCGTAGTCGGCGCTGCGGGAGGGGACGACGCGCAGCACGCTCACGCTGGGGGAGTCGTCGCCTCCGTCGTGCACGACCAGGATCGACGTGAAGGTGAGGTCGACCTGGCACTCGATGCCGTACGCGCGGCACACCCGCTGGATCGTCTCGGTCACCTCGGCGGCCGCGGACCCCAGCGAGAGCAGCGTCTCGCCCAGTCGCACGGCCAGCTCGAGCACCCCGCGGACCGTCTGCTCGGCGAGGAGCGCCCGCTGCGCTCGACGGCTCACCGGGGCCGCGGGCCGCTGCCCGCCGAGCTTGCCGACGACCTGCTGCAGAAGACGAGGAGAGCGCACCGTCCAGGGTAGGCACGCGGGGGCCGGTCCGGGGACGGGTTGCGCCGGCTTTCCCGCGGATGTCCGAGCAGCAGCCCTCAGAAGCAGGCGAGCACCCGGGTCGTCAGCCAGAGGGCGGCCTCGAGCTCGGCGTGCAGCTCCCGGCCGAGGGCGAGCCAGTGCTCCTCCGCCTCGGCGCTCCTCCAGCCCTCGAACACGTCGCATCCGGCGGCCCAGAGCTCCTGCCAGCGGAGCAGCGGTCCGTGCAGGGCCTCCGGGACGCCGATCGCACCCGGGTCGTCGATCGGGCCGTCGACCGCCCAGAGCGGATACTCCGCGCAGTGGTCCGGGTACAGGCGGAGGTCGGCGAGCCGCCCCTCCCGATCGGCCCGCGCGCGGGCGAGGGTGTCCTCCTCCGTCGCGAACGGCGGGACGATCCACTCGATCTGCGTGACGGGATCGACGACTCGGTGTTCCATGGCACCTCCTCCGCTCCTCGATGCGCGCACGACGGTAGCAGGGCCGTTCCGCGCAGCATCGGAGGGGGCCTGCCTACACTGGCGAGCGACTGCGTCCGCGAACGGGCGGGCGGGGCGAGGGGTGGGAGCGCATGAGGGTTCACGAGCGCGCGGTGCGGCACGGGCGGCTCCGGCGGCGGTCCGGGGCGCGGTCAGTGGTGGTCGGGATCGCGGCGGTGGTCGGCGTCCTCGCCGTCAGCGCCACCTCGCTCGTGGCGATCGCGACGGTGAGCATCAGCCGGAACGTCGCCGACAACGCGGTCGACCTGGGCGTCGCTCCTCCCACCGCCGGGAACGTGCAGATGGGCGCGGTCGAGGGCGGCTTCGACGTCCTGGTGGTCGGCACCGACAACGACGCCACGCAGGGCGACTCCTTCGGCGTCCGCGACGACACGCTCAACGACGTCAACATCCTGCTCCACGTCTCGGCTGACCACCGCAGCGCGACGGTGATCAGCTTCCCGCGCGACCTGATCCTGGACCGTCCCGCGTGCACCGACCCCGAGACGGGCGTCGTCACCGAGGCCGCCGCCGGCGTCCCGCTCAACTCCGCGTTCCAGTACGGCGGGCTCGCCTGCGTCAACGACACCCTGCAGCAGTTCACCGGCCTGACGGTGCCCTACGCCGGCTGGGTGTCCTTCAACGGCGTCATCGAGATGAGCAACGCCGTCGGCGGCGTCCCGATCTGCCTCACCGGTCCGATCCTCGACACCGACTCGGGACTCGACCTGCCCGCCGGCACCTCCACCGTCTCCGGGTCGATGGCGCTCTCGTTCCTCCGCAGCCGCCACGGCGTCGGCGACCAGAGCGACCTCAGCCGCATCTCGTCGCAGCAGCAGTACCTGGCCTCGCTGATGCGCACCGTCCGCTCGGCCGACACCCTCTCGAACATCCCCGCCCTCTACGGACTCGCGCAGGCGACCTCGTCGAACGTGCACCTGTCGACGTCGCTCACGAGCCCGGCGACGATGATCTCGCTCGCCCTCGCACTGAAGGACGTCGACCTCTCGAAGATGGTGTTCGTGCAGTACCCGGCGCTCGACGACCCGGACTACCCGGGCAAGGTCGTGCCGAACGCCGAGGTCGGGGCCGAGCTGATGAACCGCGTCCTCACCGACCAGCCGGTGACCCTCGCATCCGACGCTCCGGCGGCGGAGGCGCCCGCGGACGGCGGCGCGGCTCCGACGGATCCCGCTCCCGTCGCCGTCGACGCTCCGGGCCAGACCGCGGCGGAGGAGACCTGCGCGGTGCCGTCCGACTGACCCGACGGGTCTCGCGACGACGAAGGCGCCCGGGCGGTGTGCCCGGGCGCCTTCGTCGTGCGCGGTGCGCGGCCGTCTACGCGCGGCGGCGGCGGAGCATCGTCAGGGCGAGGCCACCGAGGATGCCGAAGGCGGCCAGGGCGAGCGGCGCGGTCGTCGAGACGCCGGTCGAGGCGAGGACAGGGCGGTGGCCGCCCGTCTGCGCAGCGGGTCCGGAGCCGGCCGGGTGCCCTGCAGGCCCGGCGCCGACAGGGTGCGCCGTGACCGCGGCGACCGCGGCGGAGCAGTCGGCCTCTCCGGCGATCGGGTCCTCCTCCGTCAGGGTGTAGTCGTAGGAGGTGCTCGCCACGAGACCGCTCGACGTGCCGCGGGCGATGACGCAGTAGATCTCGCTCGCCGGGTCCTGCAGCGGGTACTGGCCGAGGGAGATCAGGCTCCAGCCGAGCGCGTCGACGCCGACCTCGAGGCTCGAGCCGCCGCCCGTGAGCGTCTGGCGCGCACCCGAGGTCGAGAAGACGCCGATCGACACGGTCTCGTCCGCGCCGAAGCCGAGGAGAGCGCCACCGCTGGTGGGCTGTCCGTCCGCCGGGGCGGGCTCGGGCGAAGCCCCCTGGGGCCAGATCCGGATCGCGGTGCGTGAGGGGACCTGCTCCAGCGACGACGTCACGGAGCGTCCGCTGGTCTCTCCCGTGGCGGTGACGGTGAAGGTGCCCAGCTGGTCCGCCATGGTGTCGGCGTCGAGCAGGACGAAGGCCTCGCCCGAGAGCGGGGTCGGCGCGGGGGGCACGAGGGCGGAGGTGCTGCCGTCGGGCGCGGTGAGCGTGACGGACACGTCCTCGCCGCGGTCGAATCCGCGGAACGAGGCGACGACGCCGTGGATCCGGAACTCTCCGACCTGGATGTCCGCACCGGCCGGGAGCACCCCGCCGTCCTCCCGGTTCTGGAAGACGACGCTCGTGTCGGGCTGCGTCACGGTCAGCTCGACGGCATCGGAGGCGACACGGGCGCCCGAGGCGTCGAGTCCCTCCGCGACGACGGAGATCGTCTCGCCGGGGAGCGGGAGGTGGGGGTCCACCGCGACGCCGTCCGCGTCGGTGGGGAGCCAGTCCTGGAGGCGGAGCTCGCCGGAGGCGGTGATCACGCTGGTGGTGACGGCCTCCTCCGAGTCGCCGTCGCGGAGCACGACGACGGCGACGGTGCCGGGCTGGAAACCGGTCCCGGACACGTTCAGGCCGCCGGCCCAGCCCTCCGCCGACGGGATCGCGGAGAACGCCGAGCCCGCTTCGTAGGTGGTGCGGTCGAGGGCGATCGCCAGGGGCGACTGCGCGCTCTCGACGGGCGCGGTGGTCGGAGCCGGAGTGGGCGCCGGGGTCGGAGTCGGCTCCGGAGTCGCGGTCGGCTCCGGAGTGGCGGTGGGCTCCGCGGTGGGAGCCGGCTCGGCCGGTGCGGGGCTCGAGGCGGCGTCAGGGACGACCTCGGTGGCCAGGGCGACGGACGGGAACGCGAGCGCCCCCAGCAGTGCCGCAGTGGTGATGACGGTGACGCCGTGGCGTCGTCGCGCAGAACGCACGATTCCTGCTTCCTCCGAGCCGCTGATCGCGGTCGGCTTCCCCATGAGCGGGGGACGATCGCCCCCTGTGGCCGAGTGTGTCCTATGCGGAACCTCAGCCTGTGCCGGATCCTGCAACGATCCGATCACGCCGCGCGGCGCGAGGTGACGGTTCGGTCGCGGGCGCGCACGGCGACCCGGACAAGCCGGTGGGCGACGCTCCCCGGGGGGTCCTCAGACCGGCGGCACGACCAGCAGCACCACGCCGATCGCGGCGCTCACCGCGGCGACCACGCACCAGCGCTCCGCTCGGGTTCCCGCGGGTCCGCGCGTCCGCGCCACGGCGCCGAGACCGATCGCGAGCACGGCGATGCCGACCTGCAGCGCCACGGTGGTGCGGATCAGCGTCCAGGCCTCGAAGGCGCTCGCTCCGGTCGCTCCGGTGGCGAGGAGCGGCACTCCGCCGACGGCCGCCGGGACCAGCAGCAGGCCGGATCCGATCGCGAGCGCCGCGATCAGGTGGGTGAGCACGTCGTCCAGCGCGGTCCGTGGGGGCGCGCCGACCGGCCCGAGAGCGGCGGCGCCGGGCCTCATCGCGACAGTGCGGAGGTGCATGGGGCGAGCATAGGACCGGGCCGCAGCGGAGCGGACCCCCTGCGGAGGCCCCTGTCCGGTGGGCATTCCGGAGGAGGATCGGCGCTGGGCGCGCAGTCGACCGGCCCGGTCCTCCGGTCGCCCGTCGACGCCGTCCGAGCGATTCGCGACGCGGCCCCCGATGCTCGCGCCACGGGCTTCAGCCGGGCGGCGCGGGATGGGTACGGTCGTCGCGAGCCGGCCTCGCGGACGCGGAGGGCCCCGGACGAGGAAGCGAGGACACGGTGAGCAACGGCGTTCAGCAGCTCGTCGACGCGATGCTCGACAAGGTCGAGGCGGAGCAGCCCCACATCGACCACACGATCACGATGACGCCGGTCAACGCGCTCTTCCTCCCCGTCCACGCGAGGGAGCTGCCGGCCCGTGATGTGGACGGGCCGCTGCGCGGGCACATCTACCGGGACTGCCTCGTGTGGGAGCAGGAGTTCCTCGATCACGTCGTCATCGTGTCGCCGGTGGTCGGGCGGGTCCCCGAGGAGGCCTGGGTGCCGAGCTACTACGGGAACCTCCGCACCGGCGACATCGGACCGTTCCCACCGTTCGTCGACGACGACGAGTGAGCGGAGGCGCTCGAGCGTCCCCGTCGGCCCGGCCCGCGGTCCCGGTCGGCCTCGTCTCTCCCTGCACTCGGCACCGCCGTCTCGGGCAGGATCAGGGGATGCTCCTGCAGACGATCACCACCGGGTCCGGACCGCGACACGTCGGGCTGGTGCACGGGCTCGGTGCGTCGGCGGCGACCTGGGGGCCGTTCGTCGAGCGGCTCGTCGCGACCGGCCGCTACACGGTCACGGCCGTCGATCTGCGCGGGCACGGCGCGAGCGCCCGGGCGGAGTCCTACCGGATCGACGACATGGCCGCCGATCTGGTCGAGTCGCTGCCGGCGGGAATCGACAGCGTGGTCGGCCACTCGCTCGGCGGCGCGGTGCTGCAGCGCGCCGTCGCAGGACTCGCGCCCGGCCGGGCCGTCTACCTCGATCCCGGGTTCGCCCTGTCGCTCCCCACGAGCGGCCTGCGCGGACGGCTGTTCTGGGCGGCACCGCTGCTGTCGCTCGGCGTCGCCCAGCTCGGGCAGGCGCGGGCGAGCGCCGCGGTCCGCGCCGCCTACAGCCCGGAGATCCGCGCGCTGCTCGACGACGCGAAGAAGAGGTTCGACGCGCGGATGGCCGTCGGCGTGTTCCGGGACGTCGCCTTCCACCCGGTCCCGGTCGAGGCGCCGGCGGTCCCGTCGACGATCGTGCTCTCCGACCAGTCGCCGGCGGTGCTGCCCGACGCCCTGGCCGCGCGGCTCGAGCAGCGGGGCTGGCAGGTGCGCCGGATCGCGGGGGTGCACCACGACATGCAGCTCGAAGATCCGGACCGGACCTTCGCCGCGATCGTCGACGTGCTCTAGGCGCGCCCCTCCGCGGGTCGGGCGCCGGTGAGCGGGAATTCCCCGGATGCATCCGTACCCGCGGATCGAGACGGCGGGCGATCCCGGAGGCCCGCCCGCCGTCCCCCTGCGCCCGCCGTCAGCGGACGGTCGTCGCGGCGGTGTCGGTGTTGCTGCGGATCGACGGGTCCGGCGTCCTGACCGAGAACGCGGCGGCGAAGGCGGTCGCGGTGCCGGTGCCGGTGGCCGTGACGGTGATCCTCTCGGTGACGGTCCGCCCGTTCGCGAGACTCGAGCGCGGGAAGATCACGATGCTCCCGATGCGGCTGTACGAGCCCGTGGCGGACACGAACTGCACGGTCGGGGGGAGGACCACCTTCGAGAAGACGGACGTCGACGCGGAGGGTCCGGCGTTCCTCGTGATGAGCGTGTACGTGAACGTCCTCCCCTTCGCGGCCGTGGTCGGAGCGGAGACGTCGACGCGCAGGTCGGCCCTCGTGGTCGCCTTCTGCGGAGAGACGGTCAGCGTGCTCGCCGCCTCGACGGTGCCCGCCGGGTTCACCGCGCGGAGGGTGAAGCCGTAGGTCCCCGCGGTGGTCGGGGTGCCGGTGAGGCGCCCGGAGGCGTCGAGGGCGAGTCCGGGAGGCAGAGTGCCCGACGCGACGGTGACGACCGGCGCCGGGGATCCGGTCGCCGTGTACGTGAAGTCGTAGGCGGAGCCGACCACGCCGGCCGCGGCCGTCCCCGAGAGGGTCGGAGCGGTCGCCGCCTGCCCGACGGTGAGGGTGTGGGGCGCGCCGGTGGTGGTGCCGAAGGTGGTGCGGGCGGTCACGGTGAAGGAGGACGCTCCCTCGACGGTCGGGGTGCCGGACAGGACGCCCGCGGAGGTGAGGGTCAGGCCGGCCGGGAGGGAACCGGACGCGAGCTCGAACGTCGACGCGCCGCCGGTGGCGAAGGTGTAGGAGAAGGGCGTTCCGAGAGGCGCCGTCGCCGGAGGGGCGTCGGCCGTGAAGACGGGCCGAGCGCCGAGGGCGAGGCTGTGGAAGCTGCCGCCGGACACGGCGGTGGCGCCGGTGAGTCCCGCCGGCACGGAGGCCTCGCCGAAGCCGTCGTAGCCCCAGGCGGTGACGGTGCCGTCGCGGCGCACAGCGAGGCTGTGGTACCCGCCGGCGGCGACGGCGGTGACGTCCGCGAGGCCGCCGGGGACGTCGGACTGGCCGTCGCTGTCGCTGCCCCAGGCGACGACGGTCCCGTCCGCGCGCAGCGCGAGGCTGTGGGTGGCTCCGGCGGAGACGGCGGTGACGCCGGTGAGTCCCGCGGGCACGTCGGTCTGCCCGAAGGCGTCGTCTCCCCAGGCGGTGACGGTGCCGTCGCGGTGCAGCGCGAGGTCGTGGAAGCGGCCGGCGGCGATGGCGACGACTCCGCTGAGCCCGTCCGGCACGGTCGGCTGGCCGTAGAAGTCGTATCCCCAGGCGGTGACGGTCCCGTCCCCGTGCAGGGCGAGGTTGTGGTAGCCGCCGGCAGCGATGGCGGTGACGTCGGCGAGCCCGTCCGGCACCGTCGCCTGCCCGTCGCCGTCGTCGCCCCAGGCGCTGACGGTCCCGTCCCTGCGCAGGGCGAGGCTGTGGTTGACGCCGGCGTCGACGGCGACGACGTCGTCCAGACCGGTCGGCACGGTGGCCTGCCCGCTGCTGTCCTCGCCCCAGGCGGCGACGGTGCCGTCGCTGCGCAGGGCGAGGCTGTGGGAGCCGCCCGCGGCGATCGCCGTCGCGTCGGTGAGCCCAGCCGGCGCAGCGACCTGCCCGCTGGAGTCGTCACCCCAGCCGACGACACCGGTCGCAGCGGGAGCCGCGGCGACCGCGGACAGGGGAGCCGTGGTCCCGAGGAGGAGCGCGACCGTCGCCGTCAGCGCGAGCAGGCCGAGCGCCGGCCCGGGCCTCGTCCTCCGCTCAGGGGTCGAGCGGGCCGTACCGGCGTCCGGGTCGGTCGGGCGGGAGGCGGAGGGAGAGCGCATGCTGGAGCCTTCGATCGGGTCGACCGTGGGCGGCCGTCTCCGAACAGTGGCACCCGGTCCCACCGCCGACAACAGCCTCTAGCGGACATGTCCGCAACAGGGCAGGGGCCGGTGCGCGGAGGACGCGGTGGCCTCGTCTCGTCCCCCGCGGAGCATCCCCCACCGGCGCCGGGGCCGGTCCCGACGGATCGCGCGCAAGCGTCTCGCGCGGACCGATCGCGGCGAGGCGTTCTCCTCCCGGCCACCCGTGCCGGACGCCCCGGCCCCTACCGTGGCCGCATGACAGCAGCGGAGTCAGGACGTCCCGGAGCCCGAGAGCGCAGCTCGAGCCGGATCCTCGCGGCCGGCGCTCTGATGCTCGCCTCGGCCGGGCTGCAGCAGCTCGCCGCCGTTCAGCGCTGGGCCGTCGCCGGGCCGATCCTGGGCGAGCAGGCGATCGAGGACCACCGGTACGACTACTCGTGGCCCTCCGATCCGTGGGAGAACGTCGGATCGGCAGGGCAGCTGCTCGGGATCGGGCACCTCCCCGTCGCTCTCGCCGTCCTCGGCGCGGTCGGTCCGGGACGGCCGCGCCCGGTCGCGGTGATGCGGATCGTGGTCGCCGCGTCGTTCGGCTGCCTCGGCCTGCACGCGGTCCTGTCCGGGATCCTCGGAGCACCGACGATCCTGCAGGCGATGCTCCCGGCGGTCCTGCTGGGACTGGCCGCACCCGCCGGCCTGCTCGTCCTCGCGGTCCTCGTGGCGAGGACGTCGCCCCTCCGCGCCGCGTCCTTCGTCCTCCTGATCGGATCGACGCTGCCCGGCTACCTCGTCGCGACGTTCGCGATCGCTCCCGCGCTCGTCGGCTACCAGTCGTACGACACCACGCCCTGGACGGAGTCGGTGGTCGCCGCCTCGGTGGCGCTCGCCGGGGCGGCGCTCCTGCTCGACGGGCTGATCCGCTCGATCGTGCATCGCGCGGGGGCCGTGCCGCGTCGCGACCGGTCGCCGGGAGCCGCGGCCTCCTGAAGGCGGGCTCACCGGCCCGCCGTGTCGGCAGTGCCCGGACACGAGGAAGGGCCGCCCCGGGGGACGGCCCTTCCCGCGACTCCGTCGGCCCTGCACTCCTCGGCAGGAGCGCGGTCACCGGGGGGTCGGGTCAGCGCTGGACGAGCGGAACGGCGACGTCCGTGACGTTCGCCCCGATGGCGCCGAGCGGAGTCGCCGTGCCGTTCAGCAGTCCGATCTCGTAGAGCGACCCGTTGACGGCGGCGAGGCCGACCGAGCCGATGGAGCTGCCGTTGCGGAGGACGGAGTAGATGTCGAAGCCGGTCGCACCCACTGCGTCGAGGCCGAGCTTCCCGGTCGGCGCCAGGGTGCCGGCGTTGGCCGGGGACTGGATGGCGATCTGGTCGAGGGCCGTGTCGAGGACGAACAGGGTGGTCGCGCTGTTCGCGTCGAGGTCGTTGTTCGTGTACGCGGCCCCGGCGACACCGGTGGCCACGGCGGGCGCGGCGTAGCTGAGCGTGCCGTCGGCGACCGTCGCGGCGCCCGCGGTGGCGAACGGCTGACGGAGGTTCTGGCCCGTGTCGCTGACCACGCGGAGCGCGTTCGCGGCGGGGTTGAAGTCGACGCCGAAGGAGGTGCCGCTCAGCGCCACGGTGAGACGGGTCACCTGAGTGGCCGCGCCGGTGGACGGGTTGATGGAGTAGACGCCGGCGCTCGCCGCGTTGTCCCCGACGCCGTAGAGGGCGCCGTCCTGGACCCGGTAGTCGATGCCGATGAGCGCGGTGTCGCCGCCGGTCAGGCCGGTGACGGCGACACGGTTCGTGACCTTGCCGGGCTTGGTCGGGTTGAACTGCACGAGCTTCGTGCCGCCGTCGGAGAGTCCGACGACCCGCAGCTTCGCCGCCACGGAGCGGACCGCGTTGATCAGGTTCCTGTCCGACGCGCTGCTGGAGTCGCTGGTCGCCGCGGCGGGAGCGACGCTGCTCGCACCGGCGAGCACGGGTGCCACCGCCATCACTCCCGCGACGGCGACAGCTGCGATACCGACTCTGATGTTCCTGGTCATCGTGCACTCCTCGAGACTTGCGGTCGCCGGAGATCGGCGGCTCGGAGGGGGATACCGTCCGGAGCGCGCGAGCGTTCATCCGATCCGGAAACCGATCCGGCGACGACGACCGGATGTCGGAGCCCGACGCGCACGGAACGCCACCACCACGACGACGGAAGCCGCCGTCGGACTCGTCGCCGTACTTCCGGGAGCCGTGCAGACGGCGGTTACGACCGAAGCCGCGACGATCCGCCGGCGACCGGCGCTGCTCTGCGGCCGAGCGAGAGGAGCGGCGCCTGGAGGGTGACACGGAGAGGCCCGTGACGGCATTGGTCGTCACGGGCCTCTCCGTATCGAAGACGCTCGAGCCCGGTCACCGGGTCCGAGCGTCAGCGGCGGGGATCAGTGCCTGATGCTGACGGCGGTGCTGCGGCCCTCGTTGCCGGCGGCGTCGAACGCGCGGGCGGTGATGCTGAAGGTGCCGGACGGGTAAGCGGAGGTGGAGACGGTCAGGCGCCAGGTCCCGTTGGACGCCCTGGTCGCGTCGCCGAGCCTGGTCGAGCCGCTCCAGAAGCTGACCCGGGTCGTGGCGACGTCGTCGGTCGAGGAGGCGACGAAGGTCACGCTCGAGCCGACGGTCGTCCCTGTCGTGGGAGATGTGATGACGACGGACGGGGCGGTCGTGTCCGCACCGGGCGTCGGGGTCGGCGTGGGCGTGCCTCCGGAGTCACCGGGGAGGCCCCAGGCCTCCCAGGTGGTCCTCGCGATCGTCGCCTGACCGGACACGCTGGGGTGGAAGTAGTCCACGGTCGAGACGGCGCTCGCCGGGACGGCCATGCGCGAGAGCGCTCCTCCATCCCATCTGCAGTCGTTCGTCGTCGCGGCGCAGGCGTCGGAGAGCGCCCTGTTGTAGGCGGTCGCGCGGCTCGCCGCTTCTGCGAGCAGGGCTGTGTACTGGGTACCGGTCTGCTGCACTCCGGCCTCGCTCACGCCGCGGAACTTCCCGCACAGGTCCGCCGCCTGCCAGATCACGGCGCCCTTCGTCGCCTTGACGGTGCTCCACTCCGCGGCGATGTTCGGAACCGAGCCGACGAGCACGGTGGCGTCGGGCCAGGCGGAGGCGATCTTCGACATCACGCCCTTCGCGGAGGAGGTGAAGCCCGCGACGGAGGTCATGTCGTACGTCTGGCAGAGGTCGTTCCCGCCGATGAGGAGCGTGACGTAGTCCGGTTCCGCGCCGGCCGCGACGGCCTCGTCGATCTTGGCGCCCACGCCGCCGATGAAGCTGCCCGACCTCGCCGCGTTGACCGTCGTCAGGCTCGTGGTCGAGCTCGAGGCCTCGAGACGCGCAGCGATCGAGTCGACCGCCGGGTTCGTTCCGGTCGACCAGTTGCTCGCGACGCAGTCACCGGTCCCGTTGCAGGTTCCCGCCCCGCGCGAGATCGAGTCGCCCAGGGCGAGCAGGGTCTGCGTCCCGGCGGCCTGCGCCGGCCCGGCGACGAGGAGGCTGCCGAAGAGTGCGGCGGCGCCCAGACCAGCGCCGAGTGCGGCACGCCAGCGGCGATGAGTGGTGGATCGTCGTGATGTGACGGTCATGGTGGAGTCCCCCCGGGATTCGATGATGGAGCACGTAGGAGAGCGCGTGACTGCGATGCCCCCTGATGGGAGGCAAGTGCAGGGGAGTGCGCTCGTCAACCACGAGGGGTCCGTTGACTCTGACGGGGGTGACGGAAGCGGCGACGGAGAGGGAGTGGCGGGGGTCCGTCACTCCAGAGAGCCGTCGGCGAACCGGCGGAGCGCGGCCGCGTAGCGGTCCGGGTCCCGGTGGTCGCTGTCGGTCAGGAGCAGCACCGAGCCGGAGACGGCGCGCGTGTACTCGCCGCGGCAGGGGAGGGTGACCACCGTCGTCAGTCCGGCCTCCCAGGCGGGGACGAGGGAGCCGAGGCAGCGCCGCTCGGGGGCGGCGTCCAGAGGGACGTCCCGTGCGTCCATCCGGGCGGACCGCAGCTCGTCGTGCCAGGCGCGGAAGGGAGCTCCGAGGGAGTCGTCGCCGAAGCGCTCCCGCCAGCCGGGGCCGCGGGCGAGGTCGAGGAGGCGTGCGCGCTCGGGGGATCCGTCGGCGGTGCTGGAGAGCTGCCGGAGGAGCGGGCCGGTCTCGACCGCCAGATGCTCGACGCAGTCCTGCCACAGCTGAGGCCAGGCGCGCTGCTCGTCGGCGCCGGGCTCCGCCGACCCGACCCGCTCCGGGGACCGCTCGAGCGGCGGAGGCCCGTCGACCGCCGGAGTGAAGCCCCACGCTTCGCGGATCCAGAGGAGCTCGAGCAGCGCCGAGGGGTTGTCCTCGACCGTGATGACCATCTGCGACGGCCAGGGGTCGCCGGGAAGGGGACGGGATGCGCGCATGAGAGGAGCTCCTTCCGAGGGGATGAGGTCGGATCGTGCCGGAGAAGGCTCCAGGGAGGCTGGACTCGCGTCGGCCGACGCGCCACTCCTCCGTGCTCCCAGCGGCGTCGCCGGTGATCCTCCGCGCCGGCGGTCCAGGACGGCGCCGAGCGCCTCCCGAATGTCGGTGCCCCCGACCTACACTCGGACGCGTTCGAACACACGTTCGACGAGACGAGGAGGGGGCCGACCATGGGCGTGACCGTCGTGGAGCGCATCGCGACCCCGGCCTCGGACGCTGTCGCCGTCACCTTCCTCGTCACCAGCGAGGCCGTGGCGGCGGGATTCCCGTCGCCGGCGCAGGACTACTTCGACGGGTCCCTCGACCTCAACGACCACCTGATCCGCGACAGGACGTCGACGTTCATCGTCCGCGTCTCGGGCGAGAGCATGGTCGGCGCGGGCATCAGCGACGGCGACGAGCTCGTGGTCGACCGGTCGATCACGCCGACGCACGGGAGCGTGGTCATCGCGATCCTCGACGGCGAGCTGACCGTGAAGCGCCTCGAGCTGCACCCCGGGGGAGTGGTGCTGCGGGCCGAGAACCCGGAGTACCCGCCGATCCACGTCGCCGAGCTGAGCGACCTCCAGGTGTGGGGCGTCGTCACCGTCTGCCTCCACCGGCTGCACCGTGCGCTCTGAGCGGCGCATCGCCCTGGTCGACGTGAACTCGTTCTACGTCTCCTGCGAGCGGCTGTTCGATCCGAGGCTCGCGGGCCGGCCGGTCGTCGTCCTCTCGAACAACGACGGCTGCGTGGTCGCCCGCTCCGACGAGGTGAAGAGGCTCGGGATCGAGAACGGCACGCCCTGGTTCCAGATCGAGCCGCTCATCCGCTCCGGTCGCCTCCCGGAGGTGATCGCCCGATCGAGCAACTACGAGCTGTACGGCGAGCTGTCCGCGCGCGTGATGGAGCTGCTGGGCCGCTACTCCGCCTGGCAGGAGGTGTACTCGATCGACGAGTCCTTCCTCGGCGTCGACGGCGACGTGGCGGAGCGGGCGAAGATCGGCCGGGCGATGCGGGCGGCCGTCGCGAAGAACGTCGGCCTGCCCGTCTGCGTCGGATTCGGGCCGAGCAAGACTCTCGCGAAGTTCGTCAACAAGGGCGGAGCGAAGAAGCACCCGCGCCTGGGGGGCGTCTGCGACACCGACTGGTACACGCCCGAGCAGCTCGACGCGCTCATGGCCTCGCAGCACGTCACCGAGCTGTGGGGCGTCGCCGGCCGCACCGGGAAGCGCCTCGCGGAGCTGTCCATCCACACCGTCCGCGACCTCCGGGACGCGGACCCCGCGCTGATCCGCAAGAAGTTCTCCGTGGTCCTGCAGCGCTCCGTCTACGAGCTGCGCGGCGTCGACTGCATCCCGCTCGAGGCCGCTCGCACCGTCCGCGACCAGCTGATCTTCTCCCGGTCGTTCGCCACTCCCGTGACGACGATCGCGGACATGGAGCAGGTGCTCTCCGTCTACGCGCAGCGCGCCGCCCACCGCCTCCGCGCTCAGGAGTCGGTCACCAGGACGATGAGCGTGTTCGCGTCGACGTCGCCGTTCGCGGACGCGCCGTACGAGTCCGCCGGCGGCCTGGCCGGCTTCCCCGTTCCCACGGACGACCCGGTGGCGATGGTGAGGGCCGCGATCGGCACCCTGCGCCCGCGGCTGCGGGAGGGCGCGCGCTACGTGCGGGCCGGCGTCATCCTCACGAACCTGTCGCCTCGGAACTCCCACGCGCTGCTCGAGATCTTCGACACCGCCTTCGACACGAAGGGCCTCGGCGCCACCATCGACGCGGTGACGAAGCGCCACGGCCGGTCCGCGGTCGGCCTCGGGCTGGCGGGCATCCGCACGGGGCCGGTGTGGACGATGAAGCGCGACGCCCTCTCGCTCCGGGCGACGACGCACTGGGGCGAGCTGGCGACGGCGCACGCGCGGTGAGCCCGCCTGCGGGGAGATCGGGTCATCCGACGCGTAGGCGCCCGGGGCTCTCTCGGGCAGGCTCGTCGCCATCGACGAGTGTCGGTGCGGGGACGGCGGGAGGACCCATGGCCGAGAGCTGGCAGGACGCGTCGGTGCGGGGCGTCGCGATGATCGAGAACGAGCTGGTCGTGCGCGACTTCCTCGAGGTGTGGAGCGCTCGCGACAGCCGCCAGCTCGTCCCGTTCCTGCATCCGGAGGTCGTCTACAGCGCGTCGAGCTCGCAGGAGATCGCGGGGCGGGCGCGGGTCCTCGAGATGTGCGACGAGGTCCATCGGGCGTTCACCGAGATCCGGATCGCCCTCGTCACGATCGCCGTGGCCGGCAGCGTCGTCCTCACCGAGCACGCCCTGCATCTCCGCTCGGACACGGGGGAGGGCCACTGGCTCCGCTGCTTCGGGAGCTACGAGCTCCGCGGAGAGCAGATCGTCACCTGGCGGCAGCTCCATGGCTGAGGGCCTCGCGTGACGGCGGTGACCGGGCCCGCGCGCCTCAGGCTCGCCCTGGTGCTGCTGGCGATCGCCTCGGGCGCGACCGACGCGTTCGCGTTCCTCCTGCTCGGCGGCATCTTCACCGCGAACATGACGGGCAACCTGGTCCTGCTGGGGCTGTACCCCCGCTCCGCCTGGCTGACGACCGCGGCCGGAGCGGTCACGGCGATCGTCTTCTTCGCCGGAGCGGTCTACGCCGGGTTCCGCACGACCCGGGCGCCCACGCCGTCGACCGGCGACGGGAGACGTCCGCTCCGCGCGATCGCGCTCGTGGGGGTCGTCCTGCAGCTCGCCGTCGCGGTCGCCTGGCCGACGGTGCAGGGCGGCACGTCGCTGCTCGTGGACTGCGCGTTCATCGCGACCAGCGCGGCGGCGCTGGGGCTGCAGACCGTGCTCGCGAAGCGGATCTCCGGCGCCGCAGGCCTGACGACCACGTTCGTCACGGGCACGCTCACGAGCCTGATGCAGGAGCTCGCCGAGCGCTCGTCCGGGTCGAGGACCCTCCAGGCGCTCATCGTCGCGAGCCTCGCGGTCGGGGCCGTCGTCGGAGCGGCGACCGTGACGCTCGCCCCGGCCTGGGCTCCGACGCCGGCCCTCGTGCTCTCGGCGCTCGCCGTCGTGCTGCTCTTCGCGCACCGCGCGCGAGCCGTGCCCGCGGGAGCGGAGCCCGGGGCCCCGCGTCCCGCGTGACCGGGATCAGGCGTCGAGCGCCCACTTCGGCCGGACCCAGTGGCAGGTGTAGCCGCCGGGGTGCTTGCGCAGGTAGTCCTGGTGCTCCTCCTCGGCGTCCCAGAACTCTCCCGCGGGCTCGACCTCGGTGACGACCGGTCCGGGCCAGCGGCCCGACGCGTCGATCTCGGTGATCGTCCGGCGCGCGACCCTCTCCTGCTCGGGCGACAGGAAGAGGATCACGGAGCGGTAGGCCGTGCCGATGTCGTTGCCCTGACGGTTCTTCGTCGTCGGGTCGTGCACCTGGAAGAAGAACTCGAGCAGGTCGCGGTAGGAGAGCTGCTCGGGATCGAACTCGATCTCGACCGCCTCCGCGTGGTCGCCGTGGTGGCGGTAGGTCGCGTTCGGCGTGCTGCCGCCGGCGTACCCGGCGCGGGTGCTGAAGACGCCCGGCATGTCGCGGATGAGCTCCTGGAGCCCCCAGAAGCATCCGCCCGCGAGGATCGCGCGCTCCTCGGCCATCAGACGCCTGCCTTCGTGTCGTGCGCGGACTCGCGCGGAGAGATCATCATGCGGGCAAGTCCATCACGACCGGGGACGTCGCGGCGAGCGTCGGACGACTCTCGGAGCAGACCGTCGGCGGGGGAGCCGAGCGTGTCCCGGCCGAGCGCTCCGTCACTGCGATCGGTACGCCGCCGGAGATGCACCGGTGGGAACGAGTCATCTGACCGGGTCGCTCCGGGTGCCCCCGTTCCTACGCTCGTCGGTACAACCGAGGAGAGAGCGGAGCGGACCATGGAGCAGCCGAACGTCGAGACGCGCAGTGCACGGCGGGTGATCGAGACCCTGACCGCCAACGGCGTGAAGTACGTCTTCGGGATCCCGGGAGCGAAGATCGACGCGGTCTTCGACGTCCTCGCCGACGAGGGGCCGGAGCTGATCGTCTGCCGGCACGAGCAGAACGCCGCCTTCATGGCCGCCGCGGTGGGACGGCTGACGGGCAGCCCGGGGGTCGTCCTCGTGACCTCCGGCCCCGGCACGACCAACCTCGCCACCGGCCTGCTCACGGCCAACACGGAGCAGGACCCGGTCGTCGCGCTCGCCGGAGCCGTGCAGCTCTCCGACCGTCTCAAGCGCACGCACCAGTCGATGGACGCGGCCGCCTTCCTCACCACCGTGACGAAGTACACGGTCGAGTCGACGGATCCGGACGACGTCTCGGAGGCGGTCAGCAACGCCTTCCGCGCCGCCGTCACCGAGCCCCGAGGCGCCGCGGCGGTCGTCCTGTCGGCCAGCGTGATGGCCGCGCCGACCTCGCAGGTCATCACCCGCGCGGCCACGGGGCCGACGAGCGGTCCGGCGCGCGCCGAGGACCTCACCCACGCCGCCGACCTGATCAACACCGCGGAGCGGCCCGTCCTCCTCGTGGGACTCCGCGCGTCGGAGCCGGCGACCGTGGCGGCACTGCGGGTCCTGATCAGCGAGACGGAGCTGCCGGTGATCGAGACGTTCCAGGCGGCCGGCCTCGTCTCCCGCGAGCTCGAGGACCACTACCTCGGCCGCGTCGGCCTGTTCAAGAACCAGCCCGCCGACCTCGCCCTCGCCGAGTCCGACCTCGTCGTCGCGATCGGCTACGACGCCGTCGAGTACGACCCGGTGATCTGGAACAGCGACGTCGACCGCCGGATCGTCCACATCGACTCCGTCGACGCCCCGCTGGACAACCACTACCTGCCGGCGCTGGAGCTGAAGGGCGATCTCGCGCAGACGGTCGCGGCCCTCACGCCCCTCGTCTCCGGCCTGCAGCTCGACGAGGACGCGGCCGACCGGGTCGCCCGGCACCGGAGCGAGCTGGAGCGGATCGACGACGCGGCGCGGACGGCCGAGGCGGCTCCCGGGACCGTCGATCCCGCCCGCCTCGTGCTCCTGATGCGCGACCTGCTCTCGGACGACGCCACCGTGGCCTGCGACATCGGCTCGAACTACATCTTCATGGCCCGGCACTTCCGGGTGTACGAGCCCAAGCACCTGCTCTTCTCGAACGGGCAGCAGACCCTCGGCGTCTCCTTCCCGTGGGGCATGGCGGCCAGCCTCCTGCGCCCCGGGACCCCGGTGGTCTCCGTCTCGGGCGACGGAGGTTTCCTGTTCTCCGCGACGGAGATCGAGACGGCGACGCGGCTCGGCCTCTCGTTCACGCACGTGATCATGCGGGACGACACCTACGACATGGTCGGCTTCCAGCAGCTGCTGAAGTACGGCCGCAAGTCCGGGGTCCAGCTCGGCGACTACGACATCGAGAAGTTCGCGGCGGCGTTCGGCGCCACGGGCAGGCGGGTGAGCGGCCTCGCCGAGTTCGAGGAGGCCTTCCGGGCTTCCCTGGCCGAGCCGGGCGTCTCGATCATCGACGTCGCGGTGGACTACAGCCGCAACGTCGACATCGCCGCCCACCTGGTCGAGGACGCCTTCGAATGAGCACGCACACGGTCGACTCGACCGACGACTACGCGATCTACCAGAGCTCGACCATGGCCGCGCTGCTGGCCGGGGTCTACGACGGGGACCTGACGATCCGCGAGCTGCTCACCCACGGCGACCTCGGGCTGGGCACCTTCAACCACCTGGACGGCGAGATGGTGATCGTCGACGGCGTCTGCTACCACCTGCGCAGCGACGGCTCCGTCCAGGTCGCGGACGGCGACGACCGGACGCCCTTCGCCGCCGTGCTGCCCTTCCACGCGACCACGACGTTCACGGTCGAGGAGCCGACCGGTCTCGCCGGACTCACCCGGCTGATCGACGACGCGGTCGACGGCGGGAACATCCCCGTCGCCCTGCGGATCGACGGCCGGTTCACCGAGGTCCGCACCCGGACCGTGGGCGCGCAGACCGAGCCGTACCCGCCCCTGATCGAGGCGACCGCCCACCAGAGCGTCACCGGCATCGCCGACACCCGCGGCACGATCGCGGGCTTCCGCACTCCGCAGTTCGAGCAGGCCGTGTCGGTCCCCGGGTACCACCTGCACTACGTCGACGACGCCCGAGAGAAGGGCGGGCACGTCCTCGACGTGACCGTGTCCGAGGTGACGGTCTCGCTCACGACCGTCGCCGGACTGCACCTCGCGCTCCCGGAGACGGACCAGTTCCGCCGCGCGGACCTGGCGATGAAGGACATCGCGGCGCAGGAGGCGCGAGCAGAGGGGTGAGGCGGGCGGGACGTGCGGGGAGACGGGCCGGCCGCGACCCGTCTCCCCGGAGGCCCGTCAGGGCGCGAGCTCCTCGCGGACGATCGACGCTCCCGCGCTCAGCGCGCTGAGCTTCCCCCAGGCGAGGTCGCGGGGCAGCGGTGCCATGCCGCAGTTCGTGCTCGGGAGGAGCAGGTCCGCGTCGACGAACCGGAGGGCGCGTCGCAGGGTGTCGGCGACCTCCTCGGGCGTCTCGACGGTCCCGCTCGCCACGTCGATCGCTCCGAGCATGACCTTCTTGCCGCGGACGAGCTCGATCAGCTCCATCGGCACGTGGGAGTGGTGGCTCTCCAGCGAGACGATGTCGAGCGAGGACTGCTGGAGGAGCGGCAACGACTCCTCGTACTGCCGCCACTCCGACCCGAGGGTCGCCTTCCAGTCGGTGTTCGCCTTGATCCCGTAGCCGTAGCAGATGTGCACCGCGGTCTCGATGCGGAGTCCCTCCGCCGCCCTCTCCAGCGCGGCCACACCCCAGTCGTGCACCTCGTCGAAGAAGACGGTGAAGGCGGGCTCGTCGAACTGGACGATGTCGACTCCGGCGTCCTGGAGGGCTCGCGCCTCCTCGTTGAGGATGGTCGCGAACTCCCACGCCAGCTTCTCGCGGCTCCCGTAGTGCCGGTCGGAGAGGGTGTCGATCATCGTCATCGGGCCGGGCAGCGCCCACTTGATGGGCTGATCGGTCTGCTCGCGCAGGAACCGGGCGTCGTCGGCGAACACGGGCCTCTCGAGGCCCACGGCGCCGACGACGGTCGGCACGCTCGCGTCGTACCGGTCGCGGATGCGCACCGTCTCGCGCCGCTCGAAGTCGACGCCGGTGAGGTGCTCGATGAACGTCGTGACGAAGTGCTGGCGGGTCTGCTCCCCGTCGCTGACGATGTCCAGGCCCCGGTGGTGCTGCTCGTGGACGGCGGCGCGCAGGGCGTCCTGCTTGCCCTCGGCCAGGGCGTCGCCGGTCAGCCGCCACGGGGACCACAGGGTCTCCGGCTGCGCGAGCCACGACGGCTTCGGCAGGCTGCCGGCGATCGAGGTGGGCAGGAGCGGGAGGGACGTCGAGGATCCGCGGGCGCTCATCGGACCGCTCCCGAGTACCCGGCGGCCCACTGCCGCAGCCGCTCCCCGTGCGGCTTCATGAGGTGCTTCTCCGCGAACCGCCCCTGCTCGACCGCGAGCCGGCCGCGCTCCTCGCGGTCGTAGGAGACCGCGGGCCGCACGTAGTCCTGCTGCTCCAGGTCCGGCCGGTAGACGTCAGCGGCGGCCGAGCGCGCGCCGTAGATCTCGGGCCGGTAGATCCTCTGGAACGTCTCCATCGTGCTGATGGTGGCGATGAGCTGGAGGTCCGCGTAGTCCTCCAGCAGGTCGCCGCCGCAGTAGAACGCGAGCGGCGCCGTGCTGCCGGGCGGCATGAAGAAGCGGACCCCGAGGCCCATCTCCGCGAAGTACCGGTCGGTCAGCGAGAGCTCGTCCTGCCGGTACTCGACGCCGAGGATCGGATGGAGGGTCCCGGTGCGCCGGTACGTCCTGCTCGTCGAGACGCTGATGCAGATGACGGGCGGCGTCGACGAGAGCTCCGCGTACTGCGCGGAGTCCCGGAAGTGCTGGAAGAGCGCGCCGTGCAGGACGCCGAAGTCGTCGGGGACGGTGAAGCCGGCCTGCGCGGCGTTGACCGCCGGCAGCCGCACGCTGAAGTCGTGGTCGCGGAGGTAGGAGGAGAAGTTGTTCCCCAGTGTCCCCGGCTGACATCGGCCGGTGCGGCGGTCGAGGATCCGGGTGCGCAGGACCTCCAGCAGGGGGAACTCCCGGTCCTCGCCGTCCGCGGTGAGCCGCAGCCCGACGGAGACGATGTCGAGCCCGATCGTGTAGCGGCCGCGGCTCGGATCGTCGCCCGGCACGAGATCGTTCAACCGGTCGTCGATCATCCGCAGCGCGGTCCGGAGGTTCTCCCGGCGGCGCTCGCCGCGGGCCAGATTCGCGAAGTTGGTGGTGATCCGGGAGCTCCGGGCCGGCGAGTAGTCCTCGTCGAAGGGGGTGAGAGTGATGCTGAAGGCGGGTTCGTTCGTCATGATCGGCCGATCGGTAGGAGGGACAGGGGCGGGGGCGGACCCCCCCCTACGTCCCGAAGAGGTTGGCGCGGGTCCCGCCGGGAGCGAGCTCGTCGCGGAGGATCCCGCGGCGGCGCAGGACGGGGACGAGGTCGTCGAGCATCCGGTGCAGGGTGACGGGGTGCAGGTCCCCGGAGAGGAGCAGCCCGTCGCTGCCGCCGTCGTCGCCGAGCTCCTCGACGAAGTCGGCGAACTCCTCCGCGGTGCCGACGAAGCCGGCGCGCTCGGCGACGCGGCCCTTGCGCGCCTTCCTGATGAGCAGCTCCCGCAGCGGAGCGTCCTCCGTGCCGCCGTAGAGGCCGGCGATGGTGCCGTGCGAGACGTGCTCGCCGAACACCGACCGCGGGACGGGGAGGTCCAGGTCCAGCCCGGTGAGGTCGGTCTCCAGGTCGCTCGACCAGCCGAGCGCGATCCGCCGCAGCGCGTCCTCGTCGGGGTGGCGCGACGCCTCGACGACGCGCGCGGCCTCCTCCGGGCTCGACACGATCTCGGGCTTCACGACGAAGAGCACGCGCAGGTCGTCCGCGGTCCGCCCGTGCTGCTCGGCCGCGGCGAGAACGCGCGCCCGGTAGTCGCGGACCGCCCGGGCCTCCAGCGGCGCGAGGGCGAGCTGCACGTCCGACTGCGTGCCGGCGAAGGCCAGCCCGCGGGGGGAGCCGCCGGGGGAGACGACGATCGGGTCGCCGTTCGCGAAGGGGACGGCGTTCAGGGGGCCGTCCACGCGGAAGTGCTCCCCGCGGTGCCGGAACGCGTCGATCCGGGTGCCGTCGGCGTAGCGGCCCGACTCGGGGTCGGCGACCAGCGCGCCCTCGCCCCAGCTGTGCCAGAGCCGGCGGACGACCGCCATCCACTCGTCGGCCCGGTCGTAGGCCGCGTCGTGCGACAGCGGCTCCAGGCCCACGTGACGGGCGCTGCCGACGTCGGTGACCAGGTTGATCCCGAAGCGGTCGGAGCTGAGGTGCTGCAGCGTCGCCGCCTGCCGGGCGGCGAGGTACGGGGGCGTGATGCCGGCGTTGATCGTCGGGGCCAGCCCGATCCGCTCGGTCGCCGCGAACAGGTACGGCGCCAGGAGGAGCGGATCGTGCTTCGGCCCGCCGTACGCTCCCCGCACCCGCAGGTCGAGCGTCTCCGGGGAGCCGAGCGAGACGGCGTCCTCCATCACGATCAGCTCGAAGCCGGCCTGCTCCAGCTCGCGGGCCGACTGCTGGTAGAGGCCGGGCTTCGTCCAGTCGTGGTTCCACTCCCGGTAGGGGTGCCCCCAGCCCTGCGGTCCGAAGCCGCGGGAGAAGAACCAGCCGAAGTGCTGACGGCGCGCCACGCTCACACCTCCGCGAGCACGGGCAGGGCGCGTGCGCGCACCGCGGCGAGCCCGCGCTCGAGGTCGCGGAGGAGGTCGTCGACGTCCTCGATCCCGATCGACAGCCGGAGGAGCCCGGGGTGGATCCCGGCGGCGGCCCGCTCGGCGGAGGTGCGGCCGGCGTGGGTGGTCGACGCGGGATGCAGCACCAGCGAGCGCACGTCGCCGAGGTGGGTCATGTGGCTGAACAGCTCGACGGCGTCGATGAAGGCGGCCGCGCCCGCCTCGCCTCCGGCCACGGTGAAGGAGAAGACGGAGCCCTGCCCGCGGGGGAGCAGGCGCTGCGCGAGGGCGAACGACGGGCTCGACTCCAGGCCGGAGTAGTCGACCGACACGACCTCGGGCCGCCCCTCGAGGAAGCGGGCGACGGCGAGGGCGTTCGCCGAGTGCCGCTCGACCCGCAGCGACAGCGTCTCGACGCCCTGCCGCAGCAGGAAGGAGTTCAGCGGTGACGGCGTCGGTCCGAGGCGGGAGACCACGATGTCCCGCGTGTACGAGACGAAGGCGCGCCGGCCGTGCTGCTCGGTCCAGCTGCGGCCGCCGAACGACCGCTCCTCCTGGTTGAGGTGCGGGAAGAGCGCGGGGCGCGCCGCCCAGTCGAACGTGCCGGCGTCGACGATCACGCCGCCGAGGGCGGAGCCGTGCCCGGCGAGGAACTTGCTGGTCGAGTGCACGACCACGTCGGCCCCGTGCTCGATCGGGCGGAGGAGGTACGGGGTCGCGAGCGTGTTGTCGACCACGAACGGCAGCCCGTGCCGGTGCGCGATCGCGGCCAGCGCCGGGAGGTCCAGCAGATCGTTCTTCGGGTTGGGGATCGGCTCGCCGAAGAGGACCCGGGTGTCGGGCCCGATCCGCCGCTCCCACTCGCCGAGGTCCGACGCGTCGTCGACGAAGTCCACGCCGATCCCGAGCCGACCGAAGTTCTGCACCAGCAGCCCGCGGTTGCCCTCGTAGAGGCGGCGCGACGAGAGCACCCGGTCGCCGGCCTGCAGGATCCCCAGGAGAGCGGAGGCGGTGGCCGCCTGGCCGCTCGCCACCAGGATCGCCTCGGCGCCGCCCTCGAGATCGGCGAGCCGGCGCTCGACCTCCTCGGTCGTCGGGTTCCCGTTGCGGGTGTAGAGGTAGCCCTCGTCCTCGCCGGCGAACCGCTCGCGGGCGTGCTCGAAGCTGTCGAACACGAAGCCGGCGCTGAGGTGCACGGGGGTGACGCGCGCCCCGTGGGCGCCGTCGGGCGCGGCACCGGCGTGCACCTGGCGCGTGGTGAAGCCGGCGGCCGCGGAGGCACGGGGTGCGGGCGCGGAGGTCATGGTCGCTGTGGTCGCCGCAGCGGTGGTCGCGGTGGTCGCCGGTGCAGTGATCGTCACGGTGTGCTCCTGTCCAGACGCCCTGAAGGCGGATGCCGGGAGCCTGTCAGGCCGAGGGGAGTGCGCGCCGGATCGTGACGGAGTGTGACTGCGAGGGCGCGCCGTCGCGGGTCGTGGACGTCGACCGCTCGGCGTCCGCGGGTCACGCTTCAGCTGTGCGTCGTGTTCGCCCGGATCTCCTCGACGGACAGCTCCGGCGCACCGCCTGCCGCGGCCGCCGGGTCCATCCAGACGAAGTCCCAGTGGTGGCCGTCGAGGTCGTCGAAGCTCTTCGAGTACATGAACCCGTGGTCCTGCTCGCCGGCCGGGGTCGCGCCCGCGGCGAGGGCCTTACCGTGGAGGGTGTCGACCTCCTCCCTGCTGTCGGCGCTGAGGGCGAGCTGCACCTCGGTCGAGGTGGTGGCGTCGATGATCGGCTTGCTGGTGAACTCGGCGAAGAACTCCCGCGTGAGCAGCATCGCGGTGATCGTGTCGCTGATCACCACGCTGACGGCGTTCTCGTCGCTGAAGCCCTCGTTGATCGAGTAGCCGAGCGATTCGTAGAAGGCCCTCGCCCGGGCGAGATCGGCGACGGCCAGGTTGACGAAGAGCATGGTGGGCATCGGTGCACCGTTCCTGTCGGGACGCCGGTGGCGCGCCGCCGCCGGTCGTGACTGCATGATGATGACCGGCCGGCGGCGGTGTCAAGGAAGCGCTGCCGGGAAGGCGGTGGATGCCCGGTGCGGGGCGACCGGCGGAGGACGCGGCGCACGGATGCCGCGGATCTGCTGGACTGGCCTCGAGCACCGCAGCACGAGCAGGAGGGAGCGGAGATGATCCGGACCCTCGTTCCCACCGTCCTCGCGGCCGCCCTCCTCGCGGCCGGCTGGACCGCGATCAGACCCTCGCATCCGGTCTTCGCCGCGGTCGCGCAGATGGTCCTCACCAGCTGGGCGGCACTGACCTTCGGCGGGCGCACGCGTCCGCTCGAGCAGTCCTGGTTCGACGTGGGTCGCCGCGAGCCGGCGCTGCTGCGAGCGCTCGGGGTCGGCGTCTTCGGCCGGCTGCTCGACATCGTCGGGTGGAACCGCCTCGTCACCCGCGAGCGCGGCTTCGACGGCACGCGCGCAGGGCTTGCCGCACTCGATCAGCACACCCGCCGCTCCGAGGCGGTGCACCTCGCGTGCACGGCCGTCGGAGCCGCGCTCGCCCTCGCCGCGACAGTCACGGGTGCGACGGGCGGCGCCGCCTGGCTGCTCGGGTCGACGATCGCCGTCCAGCTCTACCCCGCGCTGCTGCAGCGGCTGGTGCGGGCGCGCATCCAGCGGGCGGGGCGGGCGGCGCGCGGTGCGCTTCACGTCGCGGACTCGGGAGACAGCGCCCCCGGCGGCGGACCGACCACGGCTCTGGAAGGGCGGTGATCACGGGGTCACCGACGCGCCGCGATCGTCACCGGGATCGGCCAGGGGATGGCGGCGCGCGAGGACATCGCGAGCCACGTCGGGCGGATCGCGCCGGTCGTCCTCCGCCGCCGTCAGCAGGAGAGCGAGGGCCGTGTCGGCGGGGACCCGCTGCGCTGCGCTGATGAAGCCGACGGCCTGCAGCACGGCGATCGTCCCCGGCGTGAGCGGGGCGCGGGACGCCGCTCAGCGACGGACCTCGGCGTCGTCCGTGTCCTCGGTCAGAGCGTCGGCCAGGAGGCGTGAAGGGAGGGCATGGGCGGGCCGGTCAGTACCCGAAGCCGTGCTCGAGCTCGACGTCGAAGGTGACGTCGTCCTCGCTCGGCTGGACGGGGAACACTCCCGTGAGCGTCCTGGTGCGTTCGCGGATGCGGGCGACCTCGGCCGTGTTGTCCGGCTCCGGGAGATCGGAGGGAGTGGTCTCGGCGACCAGGGCGGCGCCGGCGTTGAGCAGGAACACTGCCTGCACGGTGCCGCCGTCGCCGCCGATGCCGGTGTACTCCACGCGGTCCGCCGTGCTGCTCACGGCGAGGGCGACGCCGTACTCGACCAGAGCGTCCGCCGCGTCGTCTCCCACGAGGATCGTCTTGTTCGCGAAGAGGAGATGCTTCATGCCCCCAGCGTGCGCAGCGCCGAGGCCGACGGGGGAGAGACTTGACAGCTCCTGGGGCGGTCGACAGACGCGACCGCGGCACCCGGTGACGCCCGGTCGCGCCCGGTCGTCCTCGGCGTCGCCGAGACGGCACCCGTGGCGTCGGCCGTCCTCTGAGCAGGTGCAGATGAGCGCCTTCAGGCCGATCGCTCGGCGGTCAGGCCGACGAGCGACCCTCGGGACGCGAGGAGTCGGGCTCGGGCAGGACGAGCAGCCCTGGCGGGGCGTAGGAGTTCCCGAGGAGCAGTCGCACCCACTCCGCGCTTATCACGGGTGGTCGCCCGCCGTGGTACTTGAACCGCAGCGCGATGGCCGGATGCAGCCAGAGCGACGTCCGTCCGCTGCCGGCGCTGACGGACTCCCTCCAGCTGAAGTAGAACGACTCGTCCTTGGTGAGCTTGGATCCGATCACGATCTGCAGATGCGCGAGGGTGCGGTCGTCGAAGTCGGCGTCGAAGGAGGAGTCGTAGGACAGGCGTCCCATGGGGGCCTTTCGTCAGCAGCACGCGGTCGTGGGGGACGACTTCTCAGAAGGGATCGGACCCGCCTTCGTCGTTCCAGCGGTCGAGGTCCTTCTCCTCCCCGGCGCTGGATGCGGCACCGCGCCATGCGACGGCGGCCGCATCCGCCCAGGCCGTGGAGGAGGAGGGGTCGGTGTCGAAGGAGGCCCGGAATCGGATCTCGCGGTCGGCCCCCTCGCTCGCCTGCGCGAGCAGGTCGTGCCGTGTGGATGTCCCGACCGTCGCCGGCTGGGCGCTTCGATCAGCGTCGCCGTCGGCACGAGCCGGGATCGCGAGGGGTGCGGTCATGCTCGGACTGTACGCCGAAGGAGGTGCCCGGAACGGGATCGGTCGATATCGAGGAGTCGACGGTGAGGACCCGCCCCGAACGCCTTCGAACGCCTCTACCGGTGCGTCGGTGGAGGGCGTACGGTGGGGCGCCGCACCGCGCCGCGGAGGTGCACGAACCCTCTGCCGGACGACCTGGACCTCGTTGTCGGACGGAGAGGGCTTCTCCTCGCCGAACCGAGCAGCCATGTCCCGAGCAGACGACAGCACCGCCCGATCCCGCGCGGTGCTCGACGAGGTGATCGCCGCCTTCTCGCTCCCCGGGGCTGTGGATCCCGGCCTCGCGGCTCTCGTCGTCGCGAACGCCACCCGCCTCCGCGACCGGACCATCCCGGCGCCGGAGGAGCGGAGGCGCCGGCGGATGCCGACGCCCCTCGATCGACGCGCAGCCGCGTTCACCGAGCCGGACCCGCCACCCGTCCCTCCGGCGGCGCTGTGAGGGGTGGCGCCTCGCGATGCGCGTCACAGGGACGTGGATCGACGGACCCGTGCTGATGTCGGCCGCCGAGACACCCGGCCGAGAGCAGGGCGACGTGACAGGCGGTGTCAGCGGAAGATGCGCCGACGCGCGCGCCGCTTCTCCCCTCTGAGGATCAGGGCGGCGAGGAGCGCGGCGAGGAGTGCCCCGATGGTGTTCATGAACCAGTCGTTCGTGTCGCAGGAGCGGCCGATCGCGGGAACGCCCGCCTGGACCAGCTCGATCAGGGCGGACAGGCCGGAGACGGCGGCGGCGACGAGCAGGGGCCGGCCGACCGCGACCGCGAGCAGCAGGGCGCCGGGGAGCAGGAGCGCGATGTTCGCGAGGGTGTCGATGCCGTCGAACGGCACCGAGAACTGCACGGTGCAGAAGACCCGCGGCGTCCCGTCGGGCGGATACAGGGTCAGCGCGATCCCCACGACGAAGGCGAGCGCGGCGAGGAAGAGAAGAGTCCTTTCCGCGCCGCGCCGGTGCAGCAGCCAGGCGATCGCCGTGACCACCGCGACCGCGATCCAGAAGGCGATCGGGACGAGCGCGGCGTGGTCGACGAGGAACGTGCTGATCACGGTGCTCCGCTTCGAGGTGTCGGGGTGGCGGGAGAGGAAGAGGTCTTCCGTTGACGGACGGCCCGCTCACTCCAGGTCGGCCTGTGCCGACGGCCGGCAGGCCTTCGGCGCGAGTCAGCTCCGGAGGGGAGAGCCTGCTGCGTCGAAGCGGTAGCCGCCGAAGGCGCCGCTGAGCAGCGGGCGCGCCGTCGCGATCGCGGCCTGGACCCGGGGGAGGGCGAGGGAGGCCCGATGCGCCTCGGCGCTCTCCCACAGCTCGACGACGAAGACGGTGTCGGGCTGCTCGTCGTCGACCCCGACCTCGTAGAGCAGGCAGCCGGCGTCGACGAGGTCGTCGTTGTGCTCGGTGAGGACGGCGACGAGCTCGTCGCGTCTGCCGGGGACGGCCCCGAGGGTGCCGACGTTCACGAAGGTCATGCCGCGAGGGTACCGCCGAGGACACCGGCGGCGGGTGGCCGTCTCGCCGGTCGGAGTGCGGTCGGGACGTCACGCTGGACAGAGTCGCCGTGCTCCCGCCTGCGAACCGCAGACCGGTCGCGCTCGGCCCGACGCCACGCCCGCTCGGGAGGATCGCGTCGCGAGAGAGGTTCCCCGGTGGTCTCCGCGATCCCCGGGGGCCTCACCGGCCGGGCGTGAGCGTGCTCGGACCGACGGAGTGCGCCCGATCAGCCCGCGGGCCTGCTGAACAGGTTGACGACGTTCCCGTCCGGGTCGCGGACGAGGGTGGAGCGGTTGCCCCACGGCATGGTGCTCGGCGGGAGCACCACGTCCTCGCTCCGGGGTGCGAGCTCGGCGAAGGCGCGGTCGACGTCGGGCACCTCGAACTCGAGCAGGACGGAGCGGTCCGACGCGGGGACGACGGCGCCGTCGAGCATCGCGACCGTCGAGGTGCGGGCGATCGCGAGGGTCGCACCCGCTCCCGTGAACTGCGCGAAGACCGGCGCCGGGCGCTCGGCCGGTCGGCCGACGACCTGCTCGTAGAAGGCGACGAGGCCGTCGAGGTCGTCGGTGACGATGCGGAGGGAGGTGAACGACATGGGGCTCCTTCAGGGCCGGGATGAGGTGATGGCACCAGGCTCGCCGGTCGTCGCGACACCGTCCTGTCGGTGTTTCCGAAGATCGTCCGCGACTCCGCGAGGTCCGCGGCGGCCGTCCCCGGAGCGGGTCAGTCGTCGACGACGGACCGCAGCCGTCCGTACTGGAGCGCGAGGTCCTCGGCTCGCAGGGTGCGCTGCGGAGGCCGCTCGTCGGTCACCTCGACCGACAGCATCCGGTCGCCGCGGAACGCCCGGACCCCCTCCCGCAGCCGGCACCACGCGATCAGGTACCAGTGCTCCTCCTTCCCGATCGAGCCGAGCGGTTCGACGTCGCGGACCGACTCCGCGCCGCTGCTGTCGCGGTAGCGCAGCCGGACGACACGATCCGCTCGGAGGGCCGTCGCGAACTCCGCCGGGACGACCGCCTCCTCCTCGCTCTCGAGGAAGTGCACCCAGGACGCGACCGCGCCGGCGCGGGCGGCCACGTCGTCCGGCAGGACCGCGAGCGTCTTCCGGGCGGCGGTCCGGGCCGCCTGCCGGAACGGACTGCGCTGCAGCGCGCTGAGGCCGATCAGCACCGCGACGGCCTCCTCCACCGTGAACCCGGCCGGACCGAGGGTCGCGGACGCGTCGATGACGTAGCCGCCCGTGCGGCCGGGCTCCGCCCAGATCGGCAGACCCGCCTGCTGCAGCGCGGACAGGTCCCGCTCGATGGTCCGCACCGACACCTCGAACCGCTCGGCGAGACGGCGCGCGCTCCGCGGCCGGGGCGAGACCGCCCGCAACTCCTCGACGAGCCCGTACAGACGATCGGTGCGGTTCACCCGACCATCATCCGCCCGGGGCCGCCGCGAGCGGCCGCAGCGCTGGGCTCAGTACTGCGCCTGCTCGTGCACCTCGACCGAGCCGTAGAGGGGGGCGCGTCGGGCGTACCGCACGGCGTCGTCCCGGGTCGGGCAGTCGAGCAGGTAGTAGCCGACGAGGGCTGACCGCTCCTCCGCTCGGGAAGGGGCCGGAGTGCCGCCTTCTCTTCGCGCCGCGGTCAGATCCGTCTCGACGGAGACGTCGCCGGAGGCGTCGGCAAAGCGTGCGGAGTCGATGAGGACGCCGTCCGCCTTCAGCGACGCGTCGTAGTCCGCCCAGGCCCCGTAGTCCTCGGGGGTATCGCCCCCGGCGTAGCTGCCGTCGGACCGCATCACGAGCATGACTTTCATCGCGCCTCCTGGTTCATCCGACCACCGTTCCCCCGGCGGCCGCCTCCGCGGTCGGATCGCCCCCGGGAACCGGCGCGCCGAGCCTCCGACCATTCTGGGTCGAGGCGACCGTGCAGGGAAGGGAACGCTACGGAGCGGGATCGTCCGCGTCGAGGGCCTGCTGGAGGAGCCGGAGCGCCTTCGGCCCGACTCCGTGGAGGGTTGCGAGACGGTCGAGGCCCACCCGCCTCACGTCGTCCAGATCGTGCACGCCCGCGTCCTCGAGCGCACGCGTGGCCGGGGCGCCGACGGCGGGAAGCGGTCGCGGATCCCTGCATCCGACACGACGAACCGGTCGGCCACCCGACAGCCGATCCGGCTCGGCGCGGGTCGCACTCGCGACTCTGCGTCTCAGGGCGTCGACGAGTGCCGCCACCGAGGCGTCCGGTACGGCACGAGTGACGGCCAGGACGGTGCGCTCGAGGGGCGGGTGCAGTCCGACGGCGACCATCCCGTGCGCGAGGGCGCTCCGCGGGACGGGGGCGGCTCCGACACCGGCGGAGGCGAGGGCGGCGGCCTGCTGCACGGACCGGGTCTGGAGGGCGTAGGAGACGAGCACTCCGGCTCCCGCGAGCCGCTCGGCCAGCCAGGCGCCGTACCCGTTCGACGCGTCCACGCCGATCAGGCCTCCCGCCTCACCGAGCTCGGCCATGGGGAGCCGGCCCGCCGAGACCTCTCCGGCGGGCCGGCCGACGACGACGATCTCCTCCGTCCCGAGGCGCTCGACGTGCAGTCCGTCCACCGTCGCCGGCCCGGGGACGACGACGAGGTCGAGGAGGCCGGCGCGCAGGTCGTCGATCGAGGTGGCGGCGCTGGTCGTCTCGACGAGCTGCAGCGGCGTGCGTCCGTCGGCGTTCCACCGGGTGACCACGGGGACGAGGAAGGGCAGGGTGAAGCTCTCGGCGACGGCGAGCCGGATCGGCTGCTCCGCGTCCGCCGTCCGCGCGGCCGCCACGGCGCGTTCGGCGGCGTCGACGGCGAGGCGGGCGTGCTCGACGAGCGCGCGACCGTACCGGGTGAGGGTCGCGCCGGCCGGATCCCGGTCGACGAGGGGCACCCCGACCTCGCGCTCGAGGGACGCGACCTGGTGGGAGACCGCGGGCTGCGAGAGGTGCAGCGCGCGCGCGGTCGCGCTGATCGATCCGACCCGCGCCAGCGTCACCATCACCTCGAGGGCTCGAAGACTGGGCATAGACGAACCCTATCCCTGACCTCAGATAAGCGACAGTCGTTTATGGACTGATGGTGTCCGTCCCCTGGTTGTCACGAACGAAGGAGCCGCACCGGCTCCTCGACAGGGAGGCACCATGAACGAGAAGAAGAACCGCGTGCTCGTCGTCGGAGGGGGATCCGGCATCGCCCGCGCTCTCGTGCGCGAGCTGCTCGAGAGAGGTGACGACGTGATCGTCGGCGGACGTCACCCGGAGGCGCTCGGTGACGACGCGGGGGAGTCCGGCGGCCGGCTCCAGTCCGTCCGGATCGATCTCGCCGATGAGTCGAGCATCGCGGCGGCCGCCGATCTCGGGCCCCTCGACTTCGTCGTCTCGTTCGCGGCGGCGCACGCGAACGGCCCGGTCACCGGGCTGGAGCGCGATGCCGTCGTGATGGCGTTCGACGCGAAGGTCATCGGCCCGATCCTGCTCGCCAAGCACCTCGCGTCCTCCGTCCGGCCGGGCGGCGGCTTCCTCTTCTTCTCCGGTGTCGCCGCCTGGAGGCCGTCGGCGGGGCTCGCGGTGATGGCGACGACCAACGGAGCGGTCTCCTTCCTGGTCGAGGCGCTCGCGGTCGAGCTCGCCCCGGTGCGCGCCGTCGCGATCTCGCCGGGGATCATCGACTCCGGCGCCTGGGACGCACTGGGCGAGCAGGAGAAATCAGCGATGTTCGCCGAGACGGCGGCCGGGAATCTTGCTCGCCGGATCGGCTCGGTCGACGACATCGTGTCCGCCGTGCGCTTCGCCATGGACAACACGTTCGTGACCGGGACGACGCTGCACGTCGACGGCGGCGGGCGGCTCGCATGAACCGCCGCGCACCCCTCCTCGCCGTCGGTCTCGCCGCACTCCTCGCCACCGCCGGCTGCGCGAGCACGGTCGCGACGGAGGACCCGGCCGCGGCAGTGAGCGGCGACGACGGCCTCGTGCAGCCCGGGACCGTGCATCTGGGGGACTCGAGCGTCGAAGCGAGCCGACCCGTCGTTCTCCGCGCGCAGCAGCTCTACTCCTTCTGGAACACGGGCGACGAGACCTGGCTCGAGCTCGCCGTCGACGACTCCTTCCTCGACCGCACCCTCCCGACGGGGCGACCCCAGGGAGTCGAGGGGCCGATCACCGCCTCGGAGCAGTTCCGCGCGGCGGTGCCCGACCTGGCGTGCTCGCTCGACGACCTGTACGTCACGGGCGACACCTTCACCGCGCGCCTGACCTTCACCGGCCACTTCACCGGCGTCTCCGGCGGAGTCCAGGGCCAGGGCCAGCCGATCGAGTTCGGCGCGATCGACATCCAGCACGTCGGCGCGAGCGGGCGGATCGTCGAGGACTGGCACCTCGAGGACGACCTGACCTTCCAGCAGCAGGCGGGCCTGCTGCCGGCACCCGCCTCCTGATCTCCCCTCCGACAGGCGACCGTCCTGCACGAGCCCCGTTCGACGCCGTCGTGGGCCCGCGATCGATGGTGGCCTCCGGATCCGGCGAGCGCAGGAGCGCGGGACGCGAGTCGTGTCACGGTCGTCCGCTCAGAAGGCGCGTCGTCCACCCGGCCAGCGCGGAGACGGCGGTTCGCGACAGCTCGGCGCCGGGCCAGACGTGGAGCTCCGCCTGGACTCCGGCTTGCCGCGTCGAGACGGTCGAATCGCCGTCGTCGAGCATCGGGGAGATCAGGACCTCGGCCCGGTCCGTTCACCGGGGCGGGGTCGAGGGAGAAGCCCCTCCGCCGCGACGACCGGCAGAACAGCACGTGCGGGCCGCTTCGAACGGCCGGCAGATGCGAGCACGTCGAGGGAGCACCGGTGCGCGAGGTTCACGGAGGGCACCCGATCGACGTGTCGTCACTGGTCCACCCCCGCTCGACCCTCAAGCGGTTCGGACCTCTACCGTTGCACCCGTGCCCCTCCTTCTCGCCGACCTGCTGTCGTGAGAGCGCTCGTCGCCTGGCTCGAGCACCGCCAGATCCCGCTCTACCTCGCCGCGATCGCCGCCGGCGCCGCTCTCGGACTGCTGCTGCCCGCCGCGCACCACCTCGAGGTCGCGATCGAACCGGTGCTCGCGCTGCTGCTGTTCGCCACGTTCCTCGGGGTCCCGTTCGCCGCGATCGGACGGTCTCTGCGCGACGGCCGCTTCCTCGCCGCGGTCGGGGTGCTGAACTTCGTCGTCGTGCCGCTCGTCGCCTACGGGCTGTCCCGATTCGTCGCCGACACTCCGGTGCTGCTGTTCGGGGTCCTCCTGGTGCTCCTGACGCCGTGCATCGACTACGTGATCGTGTTCGCCGGGCTCGCCGGAGGGGCGTCCGACCGGCTGCTCGCCGCCGCACCGCTGCTGATGCTCGCGCAGATCCTCCTCCTCCCCGTGTATCTGCTGCTCTTCATCGGTCCTGCGGGGGTGGCGGTGGTCGACGCCGGTCCGTTCGCGCGGGCGTTCCTGCTGCTGATCGTGGTGCCGTTGTCTGCGGCCGGGCTGGTGCAGGCCCTGGCGCGCCGACACGTGTCCGGCCGGATCGTCGAGTCCACGATGCTCGGGCTCATGGTGCCGCTCATGACGGCCACGCTCTTCACCGTCGTCGCCTCCCAGTCCGGCGCCGTAGGCGCCTCGGCCGGCCGGCTTATCGTCCTCGTCCCGCTCTACGCGGGATTCCTCGTGGTCATGACCGCTCTGGGGCTGGGTGCTGGACGCGTCTTCCGACTCGACGTGCCCGCGACGCGCGCCCTCGTGTTCAGCGGCGCGACCCGCAACTCGCTCGTCGTGCTGCCCCTCGCACTCGCGCTCCCGGCACCGCTGTCGCTCGCGCCCGTCGTCGTCGTCACGCAGACCCTCGTGGAACTCGTCGGCATGGTCGTCCTCGTCCGACTGCTCCCTCGGCTCGCCCGAGACCGAGCAGCGCGGGCCGGCCTGGTCTGAGGCGGACTCACCAGCGCCCGAGACGACTCGGGCCTGCAGAAGGGCCGCCCGGGGAGTCGCCCGGGAGGTGCTCGCCGGTCAGTCCTTCTCCGGTCTGCCCGCAGTCCCCGCGTCAGCGGGCTCATCGGCCGGGGCGACAGGAGCTGCGGACTCGACCGCGGTGGGCTGGACCCCGGCTGATCTCGCATTCCTGGCGGCGAGGCGCTTCTTCTGGGACTTGCCGGTGCTGAACGGGCTCACCCACAGCCAGGAGAAGCGCCGCAGCGACTGGAAGATGAACAGCGACGCCCAGAGGGAGAACACCGTCAGGGCGACCGGGAAGACCGTCGCCGGAAGGGGTGGGACATTCGTCTCGCCGAGCAGGGGGACGAATGCGACGACGACCGCGATCACGAAGAGGTGCAGGAGATAGATCTGGAAGCTCTGCTGCCCCATGGTGACGAAGATCTTCAGTGCGCGGACCTTGACGAGGTACTGGGAGCCGGCGATGCCCGCGATGATCGCGACCGAACTGGCGATCAGGATGACGCCCGGAATGCGGTTGGCGTCGAAGGCGACGATCACCGCGATGATGCCGAGGTAGGCCACCGCGAGCGCGAGCGCCTGCCAGAGCTTCACGCGAGCGGCGAAGCGGTAGAACGTGCGGGGGATGAACATCGCCACGAGGAAGAAGATGAAGTTCTGGAGCACCCGGTCCCAGCCGATGTTGTCGGTGTCCAGCAGGCCGGTGGTGGTCGCCGCGACGGCCAGCAGCCCGGCCACCGAGAGCTGGATCCATCGGGGCACCTTGCGGATCAGCCAGGCGAGGATGCTGAAGATCGCGAGAGCCCAGATGAACCAGTAGCTGCTCGACGGCAGGATGGGGAGCACCAGCACGTTGAGCGGGTCCGTCGGCGAGGTCGCCTCCGACCGTGAGAACGGGACGATGAGGTAGAAGACGACCCGGATGAACGACCACAGCAGGTAGAGGTACACCAGCGCGAGAACTCGGCGGCGCCACAGTTCGGCGAACGTCCACGTCAGCATCCGGGCGGCCGTGAGGCCCGCGATGAAGAAGAACACGGGCATGGGGAAGTAGAGGAGCACCGTGCGGAGCTTCGGGACGTAGCCCGCGAGATCGAAGAATCCCAGGAACAACGACGAGTGGTAGAGCACGACGAGGCTGATCGCGATGCCCTTGGCGAAGTCGATCCACTCCCGCGACTCGGGGCGCTTCACCACGGCGCCGGTCGCGCTCGACCCGGTCATCCGCCGCTCCTCGCGTGGGCGCACACGGCGCGATCACTGTTCACCGATTGCTGCGGATCCATTGCGCCCCCAAGATGTCGAATTCGAACCGGATGCGAATGAGCCCCCGGTTCATTCCCCGTACGGGTCCTGAGAGTACGGGAAAGTATCCGATCACGGACGAGTCGATGGAGTATCGAGGCGGCAAGGGAAGTCCGGACGCCTCGCAGCCGCCTGTCCGCGGACATCGCCCGTCCGATCCCGGAGTCGCTCGGTCGATCGGGACGGACGGCGGAGGATCGCAGACGAATGGACAGTCCAGAGACGTGCAGACGGCGCTTTCGTCCAGCTCTCGGGACCGCGGACCCGAAGAACGAGACGAAACCGGCGTGCGGCCAGGACGCCTCGACCTCTCCGGCATACTCCATGACGTGAACGACGCCACCACCGCCCCCAGTCTCGACGGCCGCGAGTTCGTGATGACCTCCTCGACCAACAGCGCGGTCGACCCGGAGTCGCCGTCGCGGTTCCACTACTCCGAGCGCGACGGAGTGGTCTGGGGCGACTACGTCGGCGACACCGTGACCTTCGGCCGGTTCGTGGGCACGCGCACCGGCGACGCCCTGCAGGTCTCGTTCGTGCACCAGCTGATCGACGGCGGGACCGTGGTCAGCGGCACCGGCGGCAGCCGCGTCGAGCTCGACGGGGAGGGCCTGCTGCGGCTCGTCGAGGAGTTCGAGATCGACGGCGACGACCACGTCAGCATCTGCGTCGAGGTCTGACGCTCAGCGCGCCGCGTCGCGGCCGTTCCCCGCGGTGGTGAACCGCGTCATGCCGAGCCGGTTCGTCGATCCGGAGCGGTCGGGGATGTCGGAGGGCAGCAGGTAGGCCTTGCGCACCACCTCGTCGAGCACGACGACCGAGACCACCGACTTCACCTCGGGCCGGGCCGCGACCACGCCGGTGACGAAGTCGTGCACGCCGCCGATGTCGAGCGAGCGGACCAGGAGCATCGCGTCGTGCTCGCCGGTCGTGATGCAGCAGTACTCGACGTCGGGCATCTGGAGGATGCCCTCGCGGAACCGGTGCCACGACTGCGGGTGCACCGTCACGAACACCAGGGCGCAGACGTCGAGCCCCACCTTCCCCGGATCGACCAGGGCCGAGAACCCGGTGATGACGCCGGATGCGGTGAGCTGCTCGACCCGGTTGTAGACGCTCGCCCGCGAGACGTTCACCCGCTCGGCCAAGGCGGACATCGAGATGCGCCCGTTCTCGCGCAGGACGGCGAGGATGCGCAGATTGAGGTCGTCGAGCCCGCCCGCGCTTTGTCCAGCGACCGCACCGGCGGCCGGATCGGTGATCGACATTATCCACTCCTTCGTCGCTGCGGGCGGCAGTTCGTCCACGATAGCGGCCCTCTGGAAACGGAGTGCGTCGCGATGTGCCATCGTTTCGCAACACGTCCAGCCGAACCCTCGCCAGGAGGCCTCCATGGTTGTCCGCTCCACCCGCACCCCGCGCTCCGCCCCGACGCGAGTGGTGATCGCCGCTGCGGCGGTCTCCCTCGCCCTTCTAGTGGCGGGCTGCTCCTCGGGCCGCGTCGACACCGCCGACGGCAGCAGCGCGACGCTCACCATCAACAAGGCGTTCGACCTCAAGACCGCCGACCCGGGCCGCATGTACGAGCCGACCGGCCAGATGGTCGACAAGGCGCTCTACGAGACCCTCCTCACCTTCGAGGGCGGCGACGTCTCGCAGGTCGTCGACGGCCTCGCGAGCCTCGAGCAGTCCGACGACGCGAAGACCTTCACCCTCACCCTGAACGGCGAGCACACCTTCTCGGACGGCACCGCGATGACCGCCGACGACGTGGTGTTCTCGCTGCAGCGCGTGATCGGCCTCAAGGGCAACCCCTCGTTCCTCCTCGACGGCGTCACCGTCACGAAGAAGGACGACACGACGGTGGTGCTGACCACCGAGAACCCCACGCCCGCCCTGCCGGCGATCCTGGCGAACCCGGCGCTCGGCATCCTGAACTCGAAGGTCGTGAAGGAGAACGGCGGCACCACCGACGAGACCGACACAGCCGAGACGTTCCTCAACACCACCTCCGCCGGCTCCGGCCCGTACGTGCTCGACACGCTCGACCTCGCCTCGCAGGTCGTGCTGACCGCGAACGAGAACTACGACGGCGACGCCCCGGGCTACGGCCGCGTGGTCATCCAGAACGTCGAGGGCGCGACCCAGAAGATCAACGTCGAGGGCGGCAGCGCCGATGTGGCGCTGGACCTCTCGGGCACCCAGGCGGAGGCGCTCGGCGACTCGGTCGCGGTGACCAGCGACCCGTCGGCGAACGTGATCTTCCTGCTGCTCAACCAGAACCCGAGCGTCTCGGCGATCACGTCGAACCCCGACTTCGTGAAGGCCGTGAAGGAGGCCGTCGACTACGACGACCTCGTCTCGATCGCCGGCAACGGCACCGCCCAGGCGTCCGGCGTCATCCCGAGCATGCTGCTCGGCGCCCTGCCCGAGAGCGGCGCGCTCACCCAGGACCTCGACGCCGCGAAGGCTGACCTCGCGAAGAGCGGCTACGCCGGCGAGTCCGTGACGCTCAACTTCCCGAGCGACATCAGCCTGAACGGCATCGACTTCCCGACCATCGCGCAGCGCATCCAGTCGCAGCTGAAGGACGCCGGCATCACCGTCGAGCTCGCCCCGGCCCCCGTCGCCACCGAGCTCGACGCCTACCGCAACGGCACCGAGACCATGGGCCTCTGGTACTGGGGCCCGGACTACCCGGACCCGAGCGACTACCTCGTCTTCACCCCGGGCGACGTCGTGGGCCTCCGCTCCGGCTGGACCGACGGTGCGGCCCCCGCGATCTCGGCGCTTGCCGACGCCGCGGCCACCGGCGGCAGCGACGACGAGCGCCAGTCGCGCTTCGAGGAGCTGCAGACCGCGCTGAACGCCGACGGCCCCTTCATCCCGCTGCTCCAGCCCGGCAACAACATCGCCGCGGCGAAGGACGTCTCGGGTGTCGTCTACAACGCGGTGTGGACCATCGACATCGCGGCCCTCACCGCGCAGTAGCCCGTGTCCACCACCACGACGGCCGTCCGGACCCCGCGTCAGCGCGGGGGCCGGGCGGCCCACCCGTTCCTCCGCTACGCGCTCCGCCGCGTGCTCACCTCGCTGCTGCTGGTGGTGGGCGTGACCCTCGTCACCTTCATCCTGACCAACCTCGTGCCGGGCGACCCCGTGGCGGCCGCCCTCGGCCAGCGCGCGGCGGAGGATCCGGAGATCGTCGCGCAGTTCCGCGCCCAGTACGGTCTCGACCAGCCGCTCGTCGTGCAGTACTTCACCTACCTCGGCAACCTGCTTCACGGGGACCTCGGCGTCTCCACCACCACGCACAACCCGGTGGTCGCCGACCTGGCGAAGGCGCTGCCGGCCACCCTCGAGATCGCCTTCGGCGCCATCGTGCTCAGCGTGATCATCGGCGTTCTGTTCGGAACCGTCGCCGCCTACCGGCGCGGCAGGGCCTCCGACCACGTTCTGCGCGTCGTGTCGCTGGCCGGCCTCAGCGTGCCGACCTTCTGGCTCGCGCTGGTCCTCTACTACGTCCTCTACTTCCAGCTGCGGATCGCGCCGGGATCCGGCCGGCTAAGCAGCGACTTCACCACGCCGCCGACGGTGACGGGCCTCTACACGGTCGACGCCCTGCTCGCAGGCCAGCTCGACACCTTCCTCGACGCGGCGTCGCACCTCTTCCTCCCCGTGCTCGTCCTGACCCTCTACACGGTGGGCCTGCTGACCCGGTTCGTGCGCACCGCAGTGCTCGAGATCCTCGACCAGGACTACGTGCGGGCCGCCCGCGCGAAGGGGCTGCCGAACCGCGCGGTCACCTTCTCCTACGTGCTGCGCGGGGCGAGCATCCCGATCCTCACCGTCGTGGGCCTCGCCTTCGGCAGCCTGCTCAGCGGCACCGTGCTCGTCGAGGCGGTCTTCGGCTGGCCCGGGATCGGCTCCTACGCCTACCAGGCCGCGTCGCACCTCGACCTGCGCGGCATCATGGGCGTCGGCCTGCTCATCGGCGTGATGTACCTGCTCGTGAACCTGATCGTCGACCTGCTGTACGGCGTGCTCGACCCGAGAGTGAGGCTGGCCTCGTGACGGATCCGCGAACCACCCGGTCCGACCCGCGCGACGGCGCTCCGGCCGGTCCGCGCGACGGCGTCGGTGCCGGAGTGCTCGACCCGGTCGCCGCCCCCGGCCTCCGCCTGCGCCGCCCCCGCCTGCGCCTGGGCCGCTGGTCGGCGCCGCTCGGACTCCTCGGCGCCGCCGTCGGCGTGCTCTGGATCCTCATCGCCGTGCTCGCCCCCGTCATCGCCCCGCACGATCCGCTCGCGCAGGACCTGCCCCTCCTCCAGGCGCCCGGCGAGGGCACGCTGATGGGGACCGACGCGCTCGGCCGGGACGTGTTCTCGCGGGTGATCTGGGGTGCCCGGGTCACGATCCCGCTCGCCCTGCTGCTCGTCGTGATGTCGGTGCTGATCGGCGCGATCGTCGGATCCGTCGCCGGATTCCTCGGCCGTGCGGTCGACGAGGTCGCGATGCGCATCACCGACCTCGTGATGGCGTTCCCCACGGTCATCCTGGCGATGGTGATCGCGGCCGCGCTCGGAGCGTCGCTCCTGAACGCGGTGCTCGCGGCGCTGATCGTGTCGTGGCCGTCCTACGCCCGGCTGACCCGCGGTCTCGTGCTCGGCCTCCGCTCGTCGAACTACGTCGTGTCCGGCCAGCTGCTCGGCTTCTCGCCGCTGCGCTCCCTCGTCCGCGACATCGCGCCCAACATCGTCGGCCCGGTGCTCGTCCTGGCGAGCCTCGACATCGGCACGGCCATCCTCCTGCTGTCGGGCCTGTCGTTCCTCGGGCTCGGCGCGAAGCCGCCGACCGCCGAGTGGGGCTCGATGGTGTCGGACGCCATCCAGAACTTCGATGCGTGGTGGATCGGGGTCTTCCCGGGCCTGGCCATCCTCACCGTCGTCATCGCGTTCAACTTCGTCGGCGACGCCCTGCGCGACGCCCTGGACCCGCGGTCGCAGACGATCCGCGGAGGAGGCGCCACGCTGTGAGCGACGCACTGACCATCAGCGGGCTGCGCATCCGCACCCGCAGCCACGCCGTCGTGGACGGCATCGATCTGGCGCTGCGCCGCGGCGGCATCCACGGTCTCGCCGGCGAGTCGGGCTCGGGCAAGACCATGACCGCCCTGGCGGTGCTCGGACTGCTGCCCGGATCGATGACGGCCAGCGGGAGCATCCGCCTCGCCGACGACACCGGCGACGGCACGACGGAGCTCGTCGGCGCGTCCCGGCAGGTGCTCGGCACGGTGCGCGGACGCCGGGTCGCCATGGTCTTCCAGGACCCGTCGACGAGCCTGCACCCGCAGCTCACCGTGGGCCGCCAGCTCACCGACCACCTGCGCCACCACCTCGGTCTCGGCAAGGAGGCCGCGCGGTCCAGGGCCGAGGCCCTGCTCGAGCGGGTGCGGGTGCCGGACGCCCGGGCCTCCCTCGGGCGCTATCCCCACCAGTTCTCCGGCGGTCAGCGGCAGCGCATCGCGATCGCGGTGGCGCTCGCGTGCGAGCCCTCCGTGCTGCTGGCCGACGAGCCGACGACCGCGCTCGACGTGACCGTGCAGGCCGGAGTGCTGCAGCTGCTGCGGGAGCTGGTCGACGACGGCGGGCTGAGCATCCTGCTCGTCACCCATGACCTCGGCGTGATGAGCGCCGTGGCCGACGAGGTGACGGTGATGCGCCAGGGGCTCGTCGTCGAGTCGGCTCCGCGGGAGCGGCTGTTCACCGCGCCCGAGGACGAGTACACGCGGGCGCTGCTCGCGGCTCTGCCCGGCTCGAGCTTCGAGGAGAGCCCGGAGGAGCTGGTCGCCGAGCTCGTCGAGGGGCACGAGAGGGCCGCCGCCGCGGACGATCCGGGCGCGGCCACGGCAGGCGACGTCGAGAGGGGTGCGCGATGAGCGCGGGAGTGGTTCTCGAGGCCGACGGCATCGTCGTCGAGTACGGGCGGAGACCGCCGCTGCGTGCCGTCGACGGGGTCGGCTTCCAGGTGGCGGCGGGCGAGGTCGTCGCGCTGGTCGGCGAGAGCGGCTGCGGGAAGTCGAGCCTCGCACGCGCGGTGGTCGGCATCGAGAAGCGCCGCGGCGGGGACGTGCGCCTGAACGGCGTCGACGTGCCCGCGCTCGGACTCCGTCGGCGCAGTCCGGTGATGACCGGCATGCAGATGGTCTTCCAGGATCCGAACTCCTCGCTCAACCCCCGTCGCCGCATCGGCGAGCAGATCGGCGACGGCGTCCGGGCGGCGCTCGCCCGGGGCGCCGAGGGCTCGGACCCGGCCGACTGGCTGCGCCGCGTCGGGCTCGACCCGGCGATGGCGAGCCGGTTCCCGCACGAGTTCTCCGGCGGCCAGAAGCAGCGCATCGCCATCGCGCGGGCACTGGCGGCGAGGCCGCGGATGCTCGTGGCCGACGAGCCGATCTCGGCCCTCGACGCCTCGACCCAGACGAGCGTCGCCGCGCTGATGCGCTCGCTCAGCGTCGAGGCCGGCGCGGGCATGCTGTTCATCTCGCACGACCTCTCGGTGGTCCGGCGCATCGCCGACCGGGTGCTCGTGATGTACCGCGGCCGGGTCGTGGAGTCGGGGGACACCGAGACGGTGTGGCAGAGCCCGCTGCATCCGTACACGCGAGCGCTGCTCGCGGCGATCCCGCTGCCGGACGGGCTGGGGCGGCTGCCGCTGGCTCCACTCGACGCCGACCGGGCGGCCTGGCTCGAGGAGCTGCCCGACGCGCTGGAGCGGACGGGCGCGTGAGCGCGGTGGAGGAGGCCCGGGCCGAGGAGTCCGCTCTCTGGAGCATGCCGAGGGCCGTGAACCGCAGTCCGCTCCCCGGGGACGGCGCGTTCATGACCGCCGGCTGGGCCGATCCGGAGCCGGTGATCGACCCCGACGAGCCGGTGCTCGCCTACACCGCGGAGCGCCGGTCGCGACTGGCGCAGGCGCTGCCCGCCGAGCTGCTGATCATCCCCTCCGGCCTGCCGCGGGTGCGCTCGAACGACAGCGACCACCGCTTCCGCCCGGGCACCGACCACGTGTGGCTGACGGGCAACGGAGTCGCCGAGAGCGTGCTCGTCGTCGACACGACGGGAGGGGAGGCCGGCTCGATCCTGTACCTGCGTGCTCCCTCCGGCCGCGACGGCGACGAGTTCTGGCAGAACGACGCGCTCGGCGACCTCTGGGTCGGGCCGCGGCCGTCGCTCGCCGAGACGCAGGCAGCACTGGGCATCGAGACCCGGCCGCTGGCCGACTTCACCCGCGACGTGGAGCGGGCTGCGCGGCGGGCCCGGCGCATCCGGGTCCTGCCCACCCTCGACGAGAGCGTCGACGAGCTGGTGCGGAGCATCTGCGGGCCGGAGCTCGGACCGCACCTCGTGCTCAAGTCGACGCTCGACGAGCTGCGCCTGATCAAGAACGACTGGGAGATCGAACGGCTGCAGCTCGCCGTCGACGGCACGGCGCGGGGATTCGACGACTGCCTCGCGGCGTGGCAGGTCGCCCGCGCGATGCCCCGCGGCGAGCGCTACCTCGAGGGCACCTTCGCCCGCCGCGCCCTGGTCGAGGGACAGGGACCGGCCTACGGATCGGTCGTCGCCTCGGGAGCGCACGCCACGACCCTCCACTACACGCGGAACACCGGGCCCCTCGCCGACGGCGACCTCGTCCTGATGGACATGGGCGTCGAGCTGCCCTCGCTCTACGCCGCCGACATCACCCGCACCTTCCCGGTCAGCGGAGAGTTCACTCCGCTGCAGCGGGACGTGTACTCGATCGTGCTGCGCGCGCAGCAGGCCGGCATCGACTCCCTGCGCGCGGGAGTGCGCTTCCAGGACTACCAGGACGCGTGCGGGCGAGCCCTCACCGAGGGGCTGATCGACCTCGGCCTGATCCGCTGCTCGGTCGACGAGGCCACGGCCCCGTCCGCGTCGTACCACCGCCGGTGGAGCATATCCCGCGCCGGGCACATGCTCGGGATGGACGTGCACGACTGCAACCACGCTCCGCACGAGACGTATCTCGGCGGAGTGCTCGCGGCCGGCCACACCCTCACCGTGGAGCCGGGCCTCTACTTCCAGCCGGGCGACCTGACGGTCCCCGCCGAGCTGCGGGGCCTGGGCATCCGGATCGAGGACGACCTCGTCGTGACTGAGACATCGTCGATCCTGCTCTCGGCGGCGATGCCGCGCACGCCCGACGCGGTGGAGGAGTGGATGGCGAGGTTGGCGGGCTGAGAGGTCGGGCGCGCAACGCGAGGGGCCGACGCGTCGAGGCCTGCCGCGAGGCGACCTGCGGCCGAGCCCGCGCCGACGTCGCCGCTTGGACCACCGGACACCGCTGCGCGCCGGGCACGGTCGCCCGCCGCATCGACCGGCTCGATACCGGCATTCGCGGACGCACGCGGAAGATCGAGGGCAGCTCGCACGATTTCGACGGAACCCGCCCCTCCACAGTCGCTCACAGCGACGTGCAGGGACACCACAGCGCCACCGACGCCGAGGGGGCCCGTACCGCGGTCGCCGAGAAGGCCGCCGCGAGCTGAACGGCTGCGAGCTTCCTACCTGGACACCCAGGCAGGAAGCTCGTGAGGGGCGGGCCCCTCACACTCCCCGGTAGTCCCGTTCCGGGAGGCGCCGCCTGCGCTCGTGTACTGCCGCCGTATCACCCTGAGGAGTTCGAGAAGCCGTCTCCTTCTGTGACTTCGACGCAGCGAAGACGACGCCATGATCATGCTCGGCGGCGCCGCGTGGACATGATGACCAGCCCACCGAGTGCGATCAGGGCGATCGATGTGGCGAGGAGCAGGAGTCCTTCCACTCCGGTGGACGCGAGTCCGCCACTGTCAGCTGCTGGTCGCGGCGAGTGGTCGGTCGGAAGATCGCCGTTCACCGGGCCGCTCGTCGTGGAGGGGGAGGGGCTGGCCGCGGGGTCGGTAGTGGGGGTCGGCGCTGGGTCGGAGGGCCCACTGCCGGGGGTCTCCGAGAGGTTGTCGGACAGCGGCGGCGCCTTCAAGGGTGTGAGGAACAACGCCGCTACAGGCTGCGAGACGGCCTCAGCGAGACCCGTTCCCCCGATGGTCCTGAAGTTGACGGAGCCGTTCGACGGGTCGACGGCGGTCGATTGGAGGTACCAGCGCTGGTTGTCGTCGCTGTCCGCGCACGGCTCGAGTGTGACGATCTGGTTGAAGCTGAGAACTCCCCGGCCTGTCGCGCAGTTCCCGGTGACCGTGTCCAGGAGGCGGACGATCGGGGTTCCGCTCGGAGAGACGCTCGCCGGTTCGGCGACCGTTCTCCACTCGACGATCGACGAGTCGGGCAGCAGGTCTTGCGGAACATCTGCGCGAACGGACTGGTCGGCTCGAACGAGCACCCACTCGAACTGACTGTCCACGAAGCCGATGGTGAATTCCGGTATGACGACCGGGGTGATGGTCACGGACCCGTTCGTCCCGGAGTCGTTGGAGCCGACGGTGAACGAGGAGCTCAACGCGCCGTCCGCGACGAAGCTGGTGCCTCCGGTTCCGCCGCCGAGACGGCTCGCGCCACCGCCGATGAAACCTCCGCCTCCGCCTCCGCCGAGGCCGTTGTCACTGTACGGATCCTCTCCTTCTCCGTCGGGGGCCGTAGCGCCGGTCAAGTAGCTGTTCGTTGCGAGCGTGCTGTCGCTGTTCGAAGGGATGCAGCCGTTCATCACGCAGGAGTTCCCTCCGTCTCGCGCCGCGTCAGCATCGAAAGCCGACGCGGCGGCGCCGGCGCCGCCACCGCCGCCGGCGACGACCAGCGGAAGGAGGCACTCGTCATCCAGAGCGATGGAGGACAGGCCACCTCCTCCCGCGCCCGCCTGCCGCCCGAGATCGGTGTCGCTGGTCCAGGTGCCACCGCCGCCACCACCGCCGATGCCTCCCGCTGCTCCTCGCTCTCGCTGGCTGCCGTCGACGAATCCACCGGCGCCTCCGACACCGGCGAAGAGCTGTGTGCCCGCGCTGACGGGAAGGACCGCGTTCACCACTCCGCCCCGTCCTCCGTACCGGTAGCTCTCATCGAAGATGACGTCCTCGCCTGCGCGCGAACCACCCGCGGCACCCGAGACCGTGACACTGATGCCGTTGTAGCCCTGCGGCTGGACGTAAGGGTCGTCGGTGTTGCACTGCGCCGGCGCCGTGTACGTCACGGGGCTCGCGTCGCCGATCGCGGAGCTGTTCGAGAGGGTGGAAGCGGACGCGGACGGCGGTGCTGCGGCGCTTGCCGCCTCCTCGACAGCGTCCGCTGCGCGGGAGTCCGCGGACGCGTCCGGGTACAGGGGTGTGTCGGGCGGTCCGACAGGCAGGTCCTGCACGAGCATCAAGCGTCCGCCGAAGCTCGCGGTCGGATCCATGCCGTCCTCGGCGAAGGTCAGGCGCTCCGGGCCGGAGTAGGGGTTGCTGGTGAAGACGAGAACCTGTGCGCTGTCGGAGTCGACGACGACCGGTGGAATGGTGTTCGACGTGTCGATTCCATTGGAGATCGGCTGATACTGGAGGGCGGGGACGTTCTCGATCTCCGCCCACTGCGAGACGCCGTCCTCGACTCGGGGAATCGTGATCAGGGACGGCGGATTCTTGATGCGCGAGGGACGGGTCATGACGAGGGAGGCGAAGTCGTCGTCCGTGGGGACGCGCCAGCCGGTCAGACCGAGCTGCTCGGCACCGACAGAAAGGCTCAGCGGTGGGAAGTTCGGCAGAACGGAGGCGCGCAGCACAGCTTCGCTCCGAGCGCTCGACGTCGCTGCCCACTCCGGGGCGTAGCAGGTGACGGAGGCCATGCAGTACGAGTTCTGAGCGGAGCCCGCGAGCGTGACCGTCTCCGTGGTCCACAGACGGATGGTTCCCGAGACGTCTCCGTTGCTCGGATCCGTCAGCTTCTCCTGGAGCAGGTCGACGCTCGTGCCGGCCGGGAGGGTGGGTAGATTGCGATTCCCGAGGAGGGACCACTCCTGGATCGCCGGTACCCAGCTGTTGTCGTAGTACTGCTCGAGCAGTGCGGGGCGCGTCTGAACCTGAGGAGAGTGGACGACCTCGGCGAACGCTTGAAGATGAAGAGTGGCGATGTTCCCGTAGTAGGCGACCTGCGACTGCAAGGTGTTCGCGTCCTCAGCGGACAGGAGTGTCGCGGAGGGGCTCGAGCTGCCGACCGCCTTCACCGACCACAGCACGTCTCGGTACGCTTCGAACAGTCCGCCCGTGATGTCGTCTCCGACGAGCACGGCACTGAGCGCGTTGAAGTTGGCCTGACCGTTCTCGGCGACCTCCTTGAGACTGTCGATCTCCTCCTGCGTCAGCGACTCGGTCACACCCGATGCTTCGGCGTCGTCGCGGTGGAGCTCGGTGATCTCGCACACCTGCTGGATGTCGTCCTCGACCTTCTGCAACGCCGTGTTCGCTGCAGTCGACTTCGTGACGAAGGTCTGCCACTTCGCGTCCTGATCGATCTCGGTCGCGAGGGCACTCACATCGGTCTGGATGGTTCTGCCGAGGTCCGCGATCTCCGTCTGCACCTGAGTGACCTGCGCTTTGAGGTCCGCGAGGTCCTGCAGCTCCTCCGCCTCGATCTTCGTGGGCTTCGTCGGGCCGGTCAGCTCGCTGACCACCCACCCGAAGGCGACGTCACCGACCTTCCCGAGAGCGCTCCCCACGACACTCTTCAGCAGATCCTTCGCGGTGGAGGAGAACAGCGATTCGCCGACCTCGGCTGCGGCAGGCGGGCTTCCCAGGTCGGGCGGCGGACTTCCCACCCCGAGCTCCCCGACGCTCCGCTGAATCGCCGGGCAGTCGATGGAGCCCGTGGCCGAGCCGCCCACCGAGTCCTGAGCGAAGACAGCGTCGACGCCTGACACGGCGAATCCGGATCCCAGGAGCGCGATAGCCGCGACGACGCCGGCTGTACGGTTCCAGCGGCGCTTCGCTCGATGGGCAGGGAAGAACGGCACAGGGGCCTCCGAATCCGAGGCGATCTACACTGCGCCGTCAGCCCACTCTGTCCTATGGTCTGCGCGCACTGCCGCCCCCCAAGCAGGGCTGGCGGTCTCACCGTCTCGACGTGCGTCGAGCCGACTCCGAACCGTCGCGCTCGACGAGAACGACACGACGCGCCCCTGCTTGCCGGTGATCAGCCGAACCGCCTCACACCGAGGCTGATCAGTGGCCCGGCTCGCGCTCGGCATCGCGTTCCGCCTGCGAGACGCCGGTCCGGCACCAGTGAGGCAGCGGAGTCGATCCTGCCGCCGCACGCGTCAGGGGAGCGGTCGGTGGTCGAGACATCGAGAACTGGACGAGATGCGATAGCCGACGCGGACTACGGGAGCTGCGGGGGCGCGATCAGTTCGAGGAATCCACCGAGGGCACCTTCGAGGTAGATGATGCGTGTGCCGGCTCGGGCGCCACCGGTCATCCGGTGAGGTGTCCCCACCGGTCTCCAGCCGTGTCCAGCGCAGAGCTCGAGGACACGATCGAGGTCCGAGACCGTGAGCGCGATGTGCACCGTGCCGACCTCTGCGGGCGAGCCGTCGGACTCGAGCTGTCGGGGCGGGTCGTACTGCAGCAGCTCCACCCGGTGGGGGCCGAGTGCCAGCGTCGCTGCGCGGATCACGGCTCCACGGACGCCGGTGGTCGCCGCCGTGACGTCGACGTCGAGCGTGAAGGTGCGCTCGAGCACGAACCCGAGACCGGAGCACCACAGCACCAGCGCGTCGTCGAGGTCGGCCACGGTGAGACCGGAGTGAGCGACGTCGGAGACGAGGGGTGATGCCATGACATCAGTATCGAGCTCCGACACGCCTGCCTGAGAGAAGAGGGTCCCGGCACCCGATCCCCCTACGGACGCAGGCCGCGCAACGAGCAGAGATACATCTTTCCGGATGTCGTTCCCATCCATGCTCCACGAAACCGTCGATGCTGCCGAGGATCGATTGCTGGACGCGATGCGCGCAAGTGACGTCGATGCGCTTGGTCGACTGCTCGCACCCGAGCTGATCTTCACGACACCCGAAGGCTCGATCATCAGCCGGGACGAAGATCTCGGAGCACATTCGTCGGGCACAACAGAGTTCGAGTCGATCGATGAAATCAGTCGCAGCACGCTGGCCTCTGCCGGCGGCGCCCAGACCACGTCCGTCGTAGACGTCGTTGTGATCGACCACGGCACACGGATCGAGGCTCGGCTTCACTACGTCCGCGCATGGCGACGAATCGCCGGGCGCTGGATGGTCGTCTCCGGAAGCGCAACACTCGCACCCGCACCGAACGCCTGATCGTTCCGCTGAAGGATCCCCATACGGAGCAGTGCGCTTCAGAAGGGAACGACCGGTGTGTCCGTTGCAACCTCCTGTCGTCGCCGGGCGAGAATCAGCCCGACATTCAGGACAAACAGCGTCAGGAAGATGAACGCGCCCGTCGCGGCGTCGAGGTCCGTCGTGAGCTCGAGGATCATGAACGCGATGGCGGCGGCGAGAGAGGCGCACGCGGTGATGGTGAACACTCGAATCAGCCCCGTGTGGTTCCACCGCTCCTCGTCAGTGCTCATGAGTGACCTTCTCGCACCTGCTCGTCGGTGCAAGTCACGAGGCCCTTCGAGCTTCATGGCAAGAGAACGCAGTCTCGATTGAGGATCGTCGGTCGGGGTTGAGCGTCCAGTGGCCAGTACCGCAGGCCGTAGGACAGGCTGAACGAAACGGAAGGGGTGAGCGATGGCGGCAGGGTTCACAAGTGGACGCTCGGCGTCCGAGGTGCGACTCACTCAATGGAACTGGTTCAGTCGCGCAGGAGCGCCGACGGAGCGTGTTCTCATCGGAGTCACTGTCGTGGCGATCATCGGCGGCAACGTCATCTTCGACGCACTGGATCCGGTCGCCGTTCCCCTTGCTGCTCGCCTGGCGGTACTCGTCGGTGCGCTCGTCGTGTTCAACGTTCTGCCGCTCGTAGTGCACGCCATTCGCCAACCTGCACCGTACGCCGACCTGTCAGCCGAGACGGTTCGCGTGCGCTCGCGGGTCACGCCCTTCGCGTCGTTCACCACGGCACGGAGGATCGAGACCGGCCGGTCGAAGCAGGTCGTCCTCGAGGTGTCGGCGCCAGGCCAGAAGGTGCTCCTCGAACTCCGCGACAGGCTGGGCCGAGCCACCACCGACCCCACAAAGGACGCGATCGTGACGTTCCTCCAGGGAAGCAGTGTCGCGATGCCGTCCTCTTCGGACGATCCCGCGGGCCGGTTCGCTCACGTGAACTTCCCGCAGCACCTCACCCGCGAGCAAGCCATCGAACTCGCCTCCCACCCGCTGACTGTCCCCGACTTCGGCGCCGGCCGCGATGACGTCGGGACGCCATCGCGCGGCGAGTCGCCGTCCCAGTAGGGATGGTCTACCGGGTGCGGACGTTCAGCGTGTCAGGCGTTCCTCTCGAAAAGGCTGCCGGAGTGCGCCGACGAGCCGACCCACGCTTCGCGTGCGTTCACTCGGCCAGCGAAGAACGTGGTCCAGGTCTGCTTCAAAGCGGGCTCGGGGAACGTCGTGACTGCTCGGGTAGGCGGCTCCTGCTCCGATGTCGATTCCGAAGAGCCCGATGTGGAACGCGTGGACGAGTAGGAAGCCGGGAACTAGATGCACGCCGACGGCGGCCACAGCGAGCATCGCAACCGGAGTGCGCGGATCGCGTTCCTTCCGAATCGATGACCGGTGATTCACGCGGAGAACACCATGAGAGCTCGTGCGCGTTCCACGACGAGTCGGGGCGCTCGTGATGCTCCTGGGCGACGCGGGTGCTGGCAGCGATGCCTGGCGATGCCCGTTCGCGGCGCAGCGGCGTCACTGTTCCGTGCTGGAGGGCGGCACTCGAGCGGCTGCGAGCTGGCGGGTGCCGGGATCACCGACACCCAGGACGAGGACGCTCTCGATGCTGCCGATCGTGTCGGGATCGATGATCTGCAGTTCCTGATCAGCATCCGCTGTCAGCGAGCCGACCTCGCTTCCGACGTCCGCAGGGAACCTCAACTCGCCGTCGTTGTCCTCGAGTGGAGCGCTCGTGAGAAGGACTCGCGATTCCACTGCTCCGGTAAGGTTCAGCCGGCTGAAGGACAGCCACACCGTCCCGTCCTCTCGCTCCTCGATCAGGAGATCGCCGCTCGCATCGTTGGACACGCTCTCGAGTGACGTGCGGATGGGCAGCTGCTCCAGAAGCGACTGGGCGGCGGGAGAGTCCGTTGCATCAGAGCCATCCGTGGGGTTGTTCGTAGGAAGGCTGGGAGCGGCGGACGTCGCCGAGGGGCTGGCGACGGCGGTTCCATCGAGGGGTGCCGTGCACCCGGCCAGGGCCAGAACGAGCCCGGTCGCAGCGGCCACGACGGATAGCCGGCCGATCGCGTTCGTGTCTGTCATGGTGTGCGCTGCTCCGTCCGTCGAACTGTCGCTCAGCCTACGCAGGGCGCGATTCTCATCGCCCTGTCGAAGGGTTTCTGCGGGGTCAGTGGTGTGAACGCCTGTCGATCACATCGTCGTGCGAGCAGCGCCGGACATCAGTCGCGCTTCACCCCTGTCCCTCTTGGCATCGTGAGCCAGAGGATGAAGGTGAGGAGGAGGCCGAGGATGCCGCTGACGACCAGCGCAGCGACGGCGAAGGCGGAACCGCCGAACGATCCCTGAGCATCGTTGCTCGTCTCCACCGGTACGAACCAGTAGACGACGGCTCCGACGATGAACAGCAAACTGACGATAAGGGCGCCGATGCAGGTGTCCCGCCGCATCTTCTCTTGGGACCCGTCGCCTGAGAGGTTGACGAGCCACAGGATTCCGATGACGGCCGGGGCGCCAGCGAGGAACGCTAGAAACACGGGTGCTCCTGGTCGATGACGGGCCGCGACAGTATCCGCAGCTGGGGCAGGAAGAGCGCCGCGGCCGATACGGCGACCATCACGCTCCTCCGTCGAGGGCGACCGAGTGGCTCGCGGTCATCGGGCGGCAACGGTGAGATTCAGGTCCTCACCGACGCGGCGGATCTCGTCCGAGGGGAACCGGAACGGGTTGAGGTAGAACAGGTCGTCGGCCGTCATGCCGAATCGTCGGGACCGAAAGACGCGGCGGGGATGACGAGCTCGTCGGATGTCAGGGCCAGTCGGCCGTCCGCCGCGCTCAACTGGACGGCGCCGGTGGTCCCGTCGCTCCTGGTGAACGTCGCCACGCCTAGATCGCCGGTCAGCGGGGAGGTGAAGCCGTCGTCCGTGTTCGTCGCCGGTGGCGGAGTCGGTGGTGCAGGCTGCGCCGTGCATCCCGTCACGACCGCCAGGCATGCCGCGACCGCGACCGTGCTGCGCACTTTCGAGAACGTCCCCACCGGCTCAGGCTAAGCGACGTCACCGCTTTCCTCGTGGTCGCGTCTCGGCTTGAGATGCTCAGCACCGTTCGGAAAGGGGAACGTCTGTCGGGGGCCAGCAGGAAGCCCAACGGCTCCTAGGCTGACCCGATGAGTTCCCCGGCACCGACCCGCCCTTTCGTGGGTGTAGCGCGCATCGCCGTCGGTGCAGCCGCGATCGCGGTGATCCTCCACACCTACGCGCTGAGCATCGCTGCCGGCGACCCGAATCCGTTCGACTACTTCGGCTACTTCACGAACCAGACCAGCCTCTTTGCGAGCGCGGTGCTGATCGTCGCCGGATCGGTCGCGCTCGCCCGCCGTCCGACGCCGGTGTGGCTGAGGTACGTCCGCGGCGCGGCGACGTCCTATTCGGTCGTCGTCGCCGTGATCTACAACACCCTCGTTCCCGGTACCGGGACGGCCCCGCCCTGGGTCAGCGCCGTCCTGCACGTGGTGCTCCCCGCGCTCGTCCTCCTCGACTGGACCGTCGTCGCCGACCGCGGACCGCTCTCCTGGCGCCGGCTGTGGGTGGTCCTGCCCTACCCGATCGTCTGGGTCGTCGTCGTGCTCGTCCGCGGAGCGACCGACGGGTGGGTGCCGTACGGCTTCCTGCTCCCCGAGAACGGAGTGCCGTCGCTGGTCCTGCACGTCGTCGGGCTGACTTGCGCGGTGCTCCTTGCGGGCGCGCTCGTCTGGGCGCTGAGTCGACGCCGCAGATCAACCGGTTGATGTCCTGTCCTCCGTCGCCGTGGATCATGAGGCGTGCTGATCCCCGACGTCGGGCGCGTCACCTCTCGTGCGCCGCGGCTCGGCCGCAGCTGGCTCTGATCACGCGCGACACGAGATCGATGACCAGCAACGCCGACATCATTTCAGTCTCGCGAACCCGAGCGCCTTGTGCGCGTCCCGTATGGGGATGGTCCAGCGGGCGTCCGGCAGGGCGTCTCCATGCCGGACGACGAGCGGCCCGCTCGCAGGGGGGGGCTTAGCGACGCGCGGATAGTGTGCACTGCGTGGTTGACGTCGCTCGGAAGGGACCCCTGAGTCCGGTGATCGCCGCGATCGCCGTCCTCGGGATGATCGTCGCGCCCGTCGTGCTGACCTACCTCTCCATCAGCGAGAGAGGAATCGGCATGGGATCGATGCCCACCGACGAGGAGGCCGCAGCAGGGAAAGCCTTCCTCCTCGCGGCTGGCATCGTCGCCCTCACCAGCGCTATCAGCGTCTGGGTCCTCACCGTCATTCGCGCGACAAGCGGGGCCCATGCTCACCACGGGTGGGAAATCGTCTGGTGCATCCTGGCGTTGCCGACCGCACTCGTCGGCTTCGCCCTCGCGGCCATCGCCTCCCACATGCCTTAAGGCCGTCCCTCGACTCCCGAGCGATGATCACGGCGGCGCGATGCCAGGCCGACCGTCGCGCGCGGATGACGATCTGGCGCGCGTCCGGTAGGGGGTGGGGCTACGTGCGCGCAGGGCTCGTGCGAACAACCGGCCCGCGGCTGATGTTCTCGGCGCCGGCCGCTGGTTCGATGGCTTCGTGATCGAATCCGCGAAGCAGAAGCGGTCCAACCCTGAGCCGGAAATCCACCGAGCGCTGGCACGCTGGGCGGCCGACTGTGCAGAGCGAGCGTTGCCCGTATTCGAGGAATGGGACCCGGCCGACACTCGGCCGCGACGGGCGCTCGACGTCCTCCGGGCTTGGGAGCGAGGAGAGGTCCCGATGACGGATTGCCGCTCCGCTGCGTTCGCGGCTCACGCCGCCGCACGCTCCGCCACTCAGGCCGGCGCTGCCGCAGCGACCGCAGCCGCGAGAGCGGCCGGCCAAGCCGCCGCCGTCGCCCATATGTTCGACCACTCTCCCCACGCTGCGACCTACGAAGCGAAAGCGATCGCCTACACGGGATGGAGGAGGGCGGTGTCGAGGCTGAGCGGCGGCGCCAATGGGAGATGCTCGACCCAGACCTTCGGCCGATCGGCTTCCCAAAGGGGCTCTAGGCGTCCCGTGTCGTGCGGGCGTCCGTTAGGGGATGGTCGAGCGGACGCTGACTCAGAGGCAGTAAGCCTGTTCTGGAGAAGGTGGAATCATGTCTGCGATGTACGTCTCCGAGTGCGGCGATCGCGACGACGCTCCCGTGCTGCTCCTGCATGGCGGAGGAGTGGCCGGCTGGATGTGGATGTCGCTGCGGGAGTCCCTCGAAGCGGAGCACCGGGTGCTCGTGCCGGATCTCCCCGGGCACGACCGGAGCTCCGACGAGACCTACCGCTCGCATTCCGCGACGGTGGATGATCTGGTCGCTCTCCTGGATCGCGCCGGGGTCGGTGCGGTCTCCGTGGTCGGCTTCTCGCTCGGCGCTCAACTGGCGATGCGGCTCGCGTCGGAGCATCCGGGTCGCGTCGCTCGGGTCATGATCGTCAGCGCTCAGGCCCGCCCGCTCGCCTTCGCCCGGTCGACCCTGTTCCTGCTCGGACTCGCGGCCCCCCTATCGCGCCGTCGCTGGTTCGCCCGACTTCAGGCGCGAGAGCTCTTCATCCCCGAGGAGCTGCTCGAGGACTACCTCCGGACCAGTGCCGCCGTTTCGAAGCGCACCCTGCTCGCGGCTGTCGAGGAGAACATCCGCTTCAGCATCCCCGCCGGATGGTCCGACTTCGATGGCGACGCGCTGGTCATGGTCGGTCGGAAGGAGCGGGCCCTGATGACGGAGTCCGCCGCCGCGATCCACGCGGCGCTTCCCGGCAGCACCCTCGAGTTCGTCGACGGCTGTGGCCACGGAATCCCTCTGCAGCGGTCGAGCTGGTTCAACGCTCGCGTCGCCCGCTGGCTCTGAGCCGCCGATCCTCGCCTACTGAGCTTCCCCGCGTCGAATGTCTCCCACGTGGGCGGTTCGGCCTCGAAGGTGGCGTGCCCGGTCGCGATGCCCTCGCGGTAGATCGTCTCGACCGCCGCCCAGTCCTCGGCGAGCATCGGCCGAATGCTGGTCATGAGCAGCAGCTCCCTCCGGCGGATCCGATGTCGGTGGAGCAGACGCCGGTCTCGGGGAGCACGAGCTGGACGCGCCGGGCGGCGGCGTGGTCGCCCGCGAGCTCGTCCGCGATCGAGCGAACCTGCTCATAGCCGGTGACCAGGAGGAAGGTCGGGGCGCGGCCGTACGACTTCATCCCGGCGATGTAGAAGTTCGGCTCGGGGTGAGCGAGCTCCGCGACGCCGTGCGGGTCGACGGTGCCGCAGGAATGCAGGTTCGGGTCGATCAGGGTCGCGAGCGCGCGGGGTGCTTCCACGATCTCGTCCAGGGAGACGCGGATCTCGCGCAGCATGTCGAGGTCGGGCCGGAAGCCGGTGGCCTGCACGACGACGTCGGCCTCGACGCTCTCGCGATCCTTCCGGCGGCGCCCGAGGACGGCGACGCGGCCGGTGGCGGTCTTCTCGAGGCGGTCGATCTCGAAGCGGTCCAGGAGGGTGATCGCGCCGTCGCGAACGAGCTGGTGGACGGTGCCGCCGAGCTTGCCGCGCTCCTCCAGCTCGTCGTCGCCCGAGCCGAAGACGCGCAGCGGGCTGGTGCCTCGGATCGCCCAGGTGATCCTCGTCTCCGGTTCCTCGCGGGCGAGGCGGGCGAGCTTGATCAGGGTGTTCGCGGCGGAGTGGCCGGCGCCGACGACGAGGACGCTCTTCCCCGCGAAGCGGGCGCGGTCGGTGCCGAGCACATCGGGCAGTGCATGGCTGAGGTGCTCGGCGACGTCGGCGGAGCCGATCGGGTCGAGGCCCGCGGAGGCGAGAGCGTTGGGCGTGGAGTAGGTGCCCGAGGTGTCGATCACGGCGCGGGCGGTGACGTCGACGGCGCCCTCCGGCGTGTCGAGGCGCAGCAGGAACGGAGTGGCGGCGCGGCCGGTGGAACGGGTGCGGTCCATGCCCTCGCGGGTCACGGCCAGCACGCGGGAGCGGTAGCGGATGACCGGGGCGAGCTGCGGGGTCGCGGCGAGGGGCGCGAGGTAGTCGCGGACGAACTCGTGCCCGGTAGGCAGTTTCTTCGCCGCGGGCGCCTCCCAGCCGGCGGAATCGAGCAGGCGCCCGGCGGCCGCGTCGACCAGGTACTCCCACGGGGAGAACAGGCGGGTGTGACCCCACTGCTGCACCGCGGCGCCGGCGCTGTCTCCGGCCTCGTAGACGATGACGTCGAGGCCGCGCTCGAGCAGCTGAGCGGCAGCGGCGAGGCCGACGGGGCCGGCGCCGATGACGGCGACGGGGAGGCCGGTGAGGCGGCGCTCGTCGGTGCGGGGCGGGACGGTCAGGGTCATCGTCATGATGGTCTCCTTCGGTGGTGCAGGTCAGGCGGTGACGGCGTCGTCGAGGACAGCCGTGGTGGCCTGCGCGAGTGAGGCGAGACCGTGGGCGGCGAGGTAGTGCTCCGCGTCGGCGGCCGCGGAGCAGCCGGTCCCGGCAGCGGTGATCGCCTGGCGGTAGCGGTGGTCCACGAGATCTCCGGCGGCGAAGACGCCGCGGAGGTTGGTCTCGGTGGTGGGTGAGGCAACGCGGACGTAGTTCTCGTCGTCGACGTCGACCTGGCCGAGGACGAGCTCGGAGCGGGGGTCGTGGCCGATGGCGATGAACAGACCCGTCGCGGCGAGTTCGGACTCCTGGCCGGTGACGGTGTCGCGTAGGCGCAACGTCGTGAGCTTCTCGTCGCCGAGCGCCTCGGTGACCTCGGTGTTCCAGAGCACGCGGATCTTGGGATCTGCCAGGGCGCGGTCCTGCATGATCTTCGACGCGCGGAGGAAGTCGCGGCGGTGGATGAGGGTGACGGAGGCGGCGAAGCGGGTGAGGAACATGGCCTCCTCGAGGGCGGAGTCGCCGCCGCCGACGACGGCGATGTTCTGCCCCTTGAAGAAGAACCCGTCGCAGGTGGCGCACCAGGACACTCCGTGTCCGGTGAGCCGCTGCTCGCCGGGGACGCCGAGCGTCCGGTAGGCGGAGCCCATCGCGAGGACGACGGCGTTCGCGCGGTAGGTGCCGCCGTAGCCGGTGGTGACCGTCTTCACATCACCGGTGAGCTCGAGCGCGGTGGCGTCGTCGTAGACGATGCGGGCGCCGAAGCGCTCGGCCTGGGCGCGCATGTTCTCCATCAGGTCCGGGCCCATGATGCCGGTGGGGAAGCCGGGGAAGTTCTCGACCTCGGTGGTGTTCACCAGGGCGCCGCCTGCTTCGACGGCGCTGGTGAGGACGATCGGGTCCAGGCCTGCGCGGGCGAGGTAGATGGCGGCGGTGTAGCCGGCGGGGCCGGATCCGACGACGACGACGTTCTCGATGGTGTCGCTGTACGTGCCGGTCATGCGGGGACTCCTGTCGTCTCGACGCCGAGGGTGGCCAGCATGGCCTCGACGCGGGTCTTGATCTGGTCGCGGATGACGCGGACCTCCTCGATGGGGAGGCCTGCGGGGTCGGTGAGGTCCCAGTCCTGGTAGGTCTTGCCCGGGTAGATCGGGCACGCGTCGCCGCAGCCCATCGTGACGACCACGTCGGCGGCCTGGACGACGTCGTCGGTTAGTGGCTTGGGGAACGCGTCGGTCACGTCCAGGCCGATCTCCTCGATCGCGGCGACGACCGCCGGGTTCAGGGCCGCGGCGGGCATGGAGCCCGCGGAGCGCACGTGCACGCGGCCGCCGGAGAGCGCGTCGGTGAGGACCGCGGCCATCTGGGATCGGCCGGCGTTCTGCTCGCAGATGAACAGCACCTCCGGAACCTCCCGCGCGATGGCGCCCTTTGCCTGGGCGAGAGCGGTCAGGCGGTCGGTGGCGAAGCGGACGGTCTGGCTCGCGAGGTGCGCCTTGACCTTCGAGGTGCGCAGCAGGCCGGTGTACGACTCGAGGACGTACCGCTCGACGGTCTCGGCGGCGAAGACGCCGCGGAACTTCTCGCTGAGCTCCTCGGCGAGGCGGGCGAGATAGCCCTCGGGGTAGACGAGGCCCGGCATGGCGCGGCGGGAGCTGAAGTCGCTCATCGTCAGACCTTCGCGGGCAGCAGCTCGGCCAGCAGCGCCTGCACGCGCGACTTGATGTCGTCGCGGATCGGACGGACCTCGTCGAGCGACTTGCCCTTGGGGTCGGTGAGCGACCAGTCCTCGTAGCGCTTGCCGGGGAAGATCGGGCACACGTCGCCGCAGCCCATCGTGATGACAGCGTCCGACTCGCGCACCTGCTCGGTGGTCATCAGCGTGGGCACGGCCTGCGAGATGTCGATGCCCTCCTCCGCCATCGCGGCGATCGCCATCGGGTTGATCTGATCGCCCGGCTCGGAGCCGCCGGAGAGCACCTCGACGGCGCCGTTCGAGAGGGCGCGCATGTAGCCGGCGGCCATCTGCGAGCGGCCCGCGTTGTGGATGCAGACGAACAGGACGGTGGGCTTCTCGGTCATGAGTGCTCTCTTTCAGGTGAAGTCGGCAGGAGCGGTGTCACCGCACCCGGGGTGCTGCGCGGAGGGCGCTCGTCCATTCTTTCGCGCCGACATCGACGGTTATCGATACGAGCGGTCTGAGGCGGGGTCGTTTACCGGACGTTCACCCCTTGGATCGATGGCTGTCGATTCAGTATCGACAGAACATCGACGTACGTCAATATCCATCGAGGATGGTGAGCCATCCGGCGAGGGCGAGGAGGGTGATCGCGAGGACGGGGATGGTCAGGACGATGCCGGTGCGGAAGTACTGTCCCCAGCCGATGTGGATGCCCTTGCGGTCGAGGACGTGCAGCCAGAGCAGGGTGGCGAGGCTGCCGATGGGGGTGATCTTCGGGCCGAGGTCGGAGCCGATCACGTTCGCGAAGACCATGGTCTCGTGGGTGAGTCCGGTCGCTCCGGTGGCGGAGATCGCGAGAGCGGCGATGAGGACGGTGGGCATGTTGTTCATCAGCGACGCGAGGACCGCGATCACGGTTCCGACCCCGAGGGCGGTGATGAGCGTGCCTCGATCACCGAAGAACGAGAAGACGCCGGCGAGCTCGTCGGTCAGGCCCTGGTTGCGCAGCCCGTAGACCACGAGGTACATCCCGACACTGAAGAGCACGATCTGCCAGGGCGCCTCACGGATGACCTTGAGCACGGGGATGCGACGCCGTTCCGGCAGGTCATCAGCGCCGGAGGTCCCGTCGACTGTTCCGGCGTCGGCGCCAGTGGTCGTGACGAGCTGGCGCTCTTCGGCGCGGATGCGGGAGAAGAGGAAGGCCGGCTGGCGGGCGGCGACCGCGATCAGCACGATCGCTCCGATGCCCGCGACGACGGAGAGCGGGACGTGTAGCGGGTCGGCGGCGAAGTAGCCGACCAGCAGGAAGGCGAGCATGATCCAGCCGGTGCGGAACACGAGCGGGTCGCAGATCGCGGACGCCGGTCGGCGTAGGGCCTGGACGTCGTAGGTCTTGGGGATCGAGCGGCCGAAGTAGGCGAAGAGCACGCCGAGACTGGCGAGCACGGCGACGGCGCCGACGGGGACCATGACCAGCGCGTAGCGGGCGAAGTCGATGTCGAAGAAGTCCGCTGAGACGATGTTCACGAGGTTCGAGACGACCAGCGGCAGACTGCCCGCGTCGGCGATGAACCCGGTGGCGAGGATGAACCCAAGCGACGCTTTCGCGGAGAAGTTCAGGGCGCGCAGCATCTGGATGACGATCGGGGTGAGGATGAGCGCGGCGCCGTCGTTGGCGAAGATCGCGGCGATCACGGCGCCGAGCAGCACGATCAGCACGAAGAGAAGACGCCCGCGGCCGCGGCCCCAGCGGGCGACGTGCAGCGCGGCCCATTCGAAGAACCCGGATTCGTCCAGGATCAGCGAGATCAGCACGATCGCGACGAACGCGAGGGTCGCGTTCCAGACGATGTCGACGACCGTCGGTACGTCGGAGAGCTGGACGACCGTGGTGATCAGGGCGATGGCGGCGCCGCCGAGGGCGCTGTAGCCGATGCCCAAGCCCTTGGGCTGCCAGATGACCAGCGTCAACGTGACCAGGAAGATGGCGATGGCGAGCACGGTCATGCGGGAGGACTCCTCAGGGCTTGCATCGACTTGGATCGATGGAGACCGTACATTGACGCTGGTCGATGAACAAATCGGGCCGCGCCTCGCAAACAGTGCCCCAGCACATCGATGACGGTCGATCCGGGTGGCAGACTGAGGGCATGGCCACTCTCGAGATGCTTCCGCTCACTGACGTGACCGATCGCTGCGCTCCGCTGACCCGCGAGCCAATGAACGCCGAGAACGCCGAGAAGCTCGCCCGCTCGCTGAAGGCGATCGCGGACCCTGCGCGGCTGCGACTGGTCTCCATGGTGGCCGCCGGCGTGAACGCGGAGGCGTGCGTGTGCGACCTGACCGAGCCCCTCGGCCTCACGCAGCCGACGGTGTCCCATCACCTCAAGGTCCTCGTCGACGCGGGCATCCTGGAGCGCGAGAAGCGCAGCACCTGGGCCTACTACCGCCTCGTGCCGGGAGCGCTCGACTCTCTCGCGCAGCTGCTCGTGAGCGCGTAGGTCCCGCTCCCCCGGACTGACGTATCGGCAGTCTTCTATGTAAAGTCGTGCCGCGTTCATCCCGCGTTCATATAGAAGATCTTCTATGGTTTTTGCCGCTCGACCGGCATCACCTGACGTCTTCATCGAGGGCCCCTGCCCTCCCGGGAAGGAACTGACCATCGTGTCACAGCGCACACTTCGGCTCGCGGGAGTCACCTCCGCCGCCGCACTCTCCGTCCTCCTGCTCACCGCCTGCGGCGGCCAGTCCAGCGGCGGCGGGTCCGCCGAGGGCTCCGAAGGCGGAGGGGTCGCCGGCACCGTCGTCATCGACGGGTCCTCCACCGTCGCTCCGCTCAGCGAGGCCGCGGCGGACTTCTTCCGCGACGTCGAGCCCGAGGTCAACGTCACCGTCGCCACCTCCGGCACCGGCGGCGGCTTCTCGAAGTTCTGCGCGGACGAGACGGACATCTCCGACGCGTCCCGCGCGATCAAGGACGAGGAAGCCGCGGCCTGCGAGGCCGCCGGCATCGAGTTCACCGAGATCGTCATCGCGAACGACGGCCTCTCGGTCGTCGTGAACCCGGAGAACGACTGGGCCTCGTGCCTGACCGTCGAGCAGCTCGCCACGATCTGGGCCCCCGAGTCCGAGGGCACCGTCACCAGCTGGAAGGATGTCGACCCCTCCTTCCCCGACACCCCGCTGGGTCTGTTCGGTGCGGGCACCGACTCCGGAACCTTTGACTACTTCACCGACGCGATCAACGGCGAAGAGGGCGCGATCCGCACCGACTACAGCCCCTCCGAGGACGACAACATCACCATCCAGGGCGTCTCGGGTGACGAGGGCGCGATCGGCTTCCTCGGCCTCTCCTACGTCGAGGAGAACCCCGACGCGATCAAGGCCGTCGAGGTCGATGGTGGCGAGGGCTGCATCGCCCCGACCAAGGAGACCGTCCAGGACGGCACCTACCAGCCGCTGGGCCGTGAGCTGTTCATCTACGTGAACAACGCCTCCTACGCCGACAAGCCCGAGGTGAAGAGCTTCGTCGACTACTACGTCGAGAACGAGGCCGAGGTCGCCGAGGAGGCCCTGTACATCGGCCTCACCGAGGACCAGAAGGCCACCGCTCAAACCGAGCTCGCCACGCTCGTCGGCTGATCCAGCCGCTCGAGGCGACAAGAAAGAAGCGTTCCGGATGACGACGACAACCGTCACCGCACAGAGCGACCCGGCCACCGCGCCGGGTCGCTCCCCGCGGTCCCCGCTCGAAGGACGAGCACGCCCGGGTGAAGCCGTGATCCGGCTCGTTCTGCGACTGGCCGCGATCCTCACGGTGATTACCACGATCGGCATCCTGATCGCCCTCGCGGTCCCCTCGATCGGGTTCTTCGCCCAGGTCCCGGTCACCGATTTCCTCTTCGGTGACCGCTGGGCTCCTCGATTCGCGGACGCGTCTTTCGGCGTCATCCCGCTGATCAGCGCCACCCTGTGGACCACCGCGATCGCCCTGCTGGTCGCCGTGCCGCTGGGCTTGGGCGCGGCGAGCTTCCTCTCGGAGTACGCGCACCCGCGGCTGCGGAAGGTGCTCAAGCCGATCCTCGAGATCCTCGCCGGAGTGCCGACCGTCGTGTACGGGCTCTTCGCGCTCCAGTTCGTTCAGACCGTGGTGCTGCGCGGATGGCTGCAGCTGGACACCGGCGCGTTCAGTGTCCTCGCGGCGGGCCTGGTGATGGGGATCATGATCGTCCCCACCATCGCCTCCATCGCCGAGGACGCGATGTCCGCGGTCCCGATCAGTCTCCGGCAGGGCTCCGCAGCACTCGGCGCGAACCGGATGCAGACCACCCTCCGGGTGGTCTTCCCCGCAGCTCTCTCCGGCATCGTCGCCGCCGTCGTCCTCGGAATCTCCCGGGCGGTCGGCGAGACGATGATCGTCGCGATCGCGGCCGGCAACCAGGCCCGCATCGTCGGCGGCCCGCTCGAGCAGGGTCAGACCATGACCGGGTTCATCGCCAACGCCGCTCTGGGCGACTCCCGCGTGGGATCGATCGAGTACGACACCCTCTTCGCCGTAGGGCTGCTGCTGTTCCTCATCACCCTGATCATCAACATGATCAGCATCCAATTCGTGCGCAAGTTCAGGCAGGCCTACTGATGAGATCCCTCGCTGACAGCGTCGCGGGCGCCCCGGCCCCCGCGACCATCCCCCTCAAGCTCGGCCCCGCCGAGCGAGGCGAGCGCAGCCCCACCGCGCTGATCTTCCTCTTCGCCCTCTGGCTGAGCCTGGCGATCGCGGTCGTGTTCCTCGTCGTCCTGATCGTCAACACGCTCCTGCAGGGCAGCTCGATGTTCGGACCGAACCTGTTCACCGAGTACTCCTCCTCCTCCCCCGACCGGGCAGGAGCGCGACCGGCGATCCTCGGCTCGCTGTGGGTCATCGGCACCACCGCCGTCCTCACCCTGCCCCTCGGCATCGCCGCGGCCGTGCACCTGGAGGAGTTCGCGGACAAGAAGCGCTGGATCAACCGCGTCATCGAGCTCAACGTGCAGAACCTCGCCGCCGTCCCCTCGATCGTCTACGGTCTGCTCGCGCTGGGCTTTCTCACCGTGGTCGGCGTCGAGAACAAGAACATCGTCATCGGCGGCGCGCTCGCACTCAGCCTCCTGATCCTCCCCGTCATCATCATCGCCACCCGCGAAGCGATCAGATCCGTCCCGAGCGAGATCCGGGCCGGCTCCCTCGCGCTCGGCGCGACCCAGTGGCAGACCGTCTGGCGGCAGGTGCTCCCCTCCGCCGTTCCCGGCATCGCCACCGGCGCGATCCTCGCGCTCTCCCGCGCACTCGGGGAGGCAGCGCCCCTGCTGCTGCTGGGCGCTCTCGTGTTCGTCTCCTTCGACCCCAACGGTCTGCTCTCCGGGTTCACGACCATGCCGATCCAGATCTTCAACTGGACCGGCCGCCCGCAGGAGGACTTCCGCGACCTCGCCGCCGCCGCGAGCATCGTGCTCCTCGCGATGCTCGTCCTCATGAACGGCCTCGCCATCTACATCCGCAACCACTATCAGAAGCGTTGGTAAACCGATGAGCCAGAACACCCCCGACCACATCGCTCACCCCGATGCGCCGAGCGTCCACCTCGAGCCCCTCGCGCACAAGACGGTCCTCGCCCCGCAGCCGCGCGGCGTCATCGCCTGCGAGGACGTCAGCGTCTACTACGGCAACTTCCGCGCCGTCACCGGCGTCGACCTCAAGTTCGGTCTGCACGAGATCACCGCGCTGATCGGCCCCTCCGGCTGCGGCAAGTCCACGCTGCTGCGCTCCCTCAACCGCATGAACGACCTCGTCGACGGCGCCCGCGTCGAAGGCAAAGTCATCTTCCATGGCGAAGACATCTACGGCCCCAAGGTCGACGCGATAGAGGTCCGCCGACGCATCGGCATGGTGTTCCAAAAGCCCAACCCGTTCCCGAAGTCGATCTACGACAACATCGCCTACGGCCCCCGCGTCATCGGCATGAAGCCGTCCTCGATGGACGACCTGGTCGAGGAGTCCCTGACCAAGGCGGCGCTGTGGGATGAGGTCAAGGACAAGCTGAAGCAGTCCGCGTTCGGCCTCTCGGGAGGTCAGCAGCAGCGCCTGTGCATCGCCCGGACCATCGCTGTGCGCCCCGACGTGATCCTGATGGACGAGCCCTGCTCGGCCCTGGACCCCATCGCGACGGTGCGCATCGAGGACCTGATGCAGGACCTGCGCCGGGAGTACACGATCGTCATCGTCACCCACAACATGCAGCAGGCCGCCCGCGTCGCCGACCGCACCGCGTTCTTCACTGCTCAGGTGGATGAGGGGAACGGCGCCCGCACCGGCGTGCTCGTCGAGTACGCGAAGACGAAGGACATCTTCGAGAACCCGACCGACCAGCGGACCGAGGACTACATCTCCGGACGCTTCGGATGAGCTCCTCCGCGATCCCGGCATCGCGGAGCTCGCTCCCGGCAGTGGGATACGGCGATGTCGCCAGTCTCCGCCTCACCGCCCCGTCCACCCAGTGGCCCCGTCCCGTGCTCACCGTCGATGACTTCCACCACCGGGCACTGAACAGCCCGGACGACTTCATCGAGCACGGCATCGAGTTGCGACCCCACTCCGACGCCCTGTCCGCGCTGCTGGCGATCGGCGCTCACGACATCGCCGCCGTCGTTGCGCCGACCGCCCTCGCCGGCACGGACCTGACCCTGTTCGTGCGGGCTGTCGCGTCCTGGACGCGCGCGCCGGTCGTCGTCGCCATCGACGGGTCACCGGAGAGCGCAGCCGCCGCCTACGAGGCGATGAACGCCGGAGCGCGCGCGTTGATCGCGGCACCGTTCACGCCGGCCGCGCTGACGAACACCCTCAGCCTCCTCGGCTTCGAATCCGCCCCCTCCGCCGCTGTCCTCCAACAAGGACCGCTGCGGCTGGACACGCAGGCGCACCAGGTCAGCGTGGACGGCGTCGACGTCCGGTTGCCGTTGCAGCAGTTCCTGCTGCTGCGCTACCTGCTCACCCAGGCCCCGCGAGCCGTCACCTTCACCGAGCTGACCGACGCCGCATCCGGGTTCGACGGCACCAACGAAACCGCCGTCCGAACCCAGATCAGCCGGATGCGGCGACGCCTGGACGCCGCCGTGCCCGGCAGCGGCCGCCTCATCGACACCGTCGCCGGCGTCGGCTACCGCCTCACCGCGTAACCGCGTCCGCTCAACGCGTCGGCACGACCTGCAGCTCGGCGAGCAGCTGACGGACACGACCGGCGATGTCCTCCCGGATCTCCCGCACGTCCTCGAGAGAGCGACCCACCGGGTCCTCCACCTTCCAGTCCATGTAGCGACGTCCCGGATAGATCGGGCAGGCGTCTCCGCAGCCCATCGTGATCACGACGTTCGCGGCCTGCACGACGTCATCGGTGAGGGGCTTGGGGAATTCCTCCACGAGGCTGTATCCGGCCTCCTCGAGCGCTTCGCGCACCGTCGGATCAATCTGCTCCGCAGGGTCCGACCCCGCCGTTCGCACGTGCACGCTGTCCCCGGCGAGCTCCCGCAGCACCGCCGCAGCGATCTGGGAGCGGCCGGCGTTCTGCACGCACACGAACAGCACCTCCGCAGTGGTCGAGAGCACCACACCACGAGCCGACGCCAGCGCGCCGAGGCGCTCGCTCGCGAACCGGCTCGTCAACGCCGGAAGATGCTTCGCCACCCGGTGGCGGACCTTCAACTGCGCATAGCTGTCGAAGACGTACTTGCGGACCGTCTCCTCGGAAAAGTGCGAGCTGAACCGATACGCCAGGCGATCCGCGATGCGCTCGATCACCGGCGGCGGCCCCTCCACGACAGCCAGTTCAGGAGACGCCGGCACCGACCTCGGATCGCGATCCGGAGAGGCGACCATCAGGATGCGCCCGAAGCGCGTCCACGCCTCCGCAGAGGGCGAGAACGTCCCCGGCACAGCGCCCGGCGTGACCAGACCCACCTCTTCCAGAGCCCGCAGCCCGGACACCACCGCGTCAGCGGACACCTCGAGCACTGCGCTCAGCGCCGGCACGTCCTGCGTACCATCAGGGCTGGACGTCAAGGCGCTCAAGAGCCGCACGGCGTCCGCGTCAGCGAGGACACCGATCTGCCTCACTCGCTGCGCAGCCTGCTCAGCATCCAGCGGCCTGGCTCTCAGGGGGACGTCACTCATGGCTCACCTCAGCAGATCAGCGATCGCATCGACGCGGTCGGCAGCGATCGAGTACCAGACGTTGCGTCCGCGCTGCTCGCGATCCAGCAGCCCGTCCTCGGTCATGATCTTCAAGTGGTGACTGATGGTCGGCTGCGACAGACCCAGCGGCTCGGTCAGCTCTGACACGGTGCTTCGACCTTCCGGTGAAGCGAAGATAATGCTCAACAGCTGCAACCGAGTGGGATGCGCGATCGCCCGCAAGGTTCGAGCAAGCTGCTCCGCCGCGGAGCGCTCCAACGCGCCGCCCGAAGGAACCGGGACCTCCACTCGCTCGTTCTCGTGAGCGGGGAGGGCCATGCCCGAAATCCTACGGGTGCGAGCTGTTCGAGCCCATGAGGGCCCCGGTGAGCATCAGGTTTTTTCACTGGTGCACTACTCAAATCCCATAGATGACGGTCGATACTTCGAGTATCTTCAGTGGCACGGCCGATGTCAACAGGCGGAGACGGCCAGCGTCACCCGGTGTTCACCCTCGATGGTGAGGATGGGGCGCTTTCATCCGTCGACCGTGAGGAATCAGCATGCATCTCGTCGCCATCGGCGGCAGCGACGCGGGGATCTCCGCCGCGCTGCGCGCCCGCGAGCTCGACCCGTCCGTCGACGTGACCGTCGTCGTCGCCGATTCGTACCCGAACTTCTCCATCTGCGGGATCCCGTACTACTTCTCCCGCGAGGTCCAGCCCTGGCAGTCGCTCGCGCACCGCACCCACGCCGACCTCGAAGCCACCGGCATGACCCTGCGTCTGGACACCTTCGCGACCGATATCGACGTCGCCGGGCAGCAGCTCACCGTCCGCACCCCGGACGGGACGCTCGACCGGATCGGGTACGACGAGCTGATCGTCGGGACCGGCGCCCTCGCGTCCTCCGCCGGGATCGCCGGCGTGGACGAGCTGGGGCCGGAGGACGGCGTGCACGTGCTGCACTCGATGGGCGACACCTTCGCCCTCGAGCGCTACCTAGACAGCCGCGACCCGCAGACGGCGATCATCGTCGGCGCCGGCTACGTCGGCCTCGAGATGGCCGAAGCCCTCACCGTCCGCGGCCTGCACGTCACTCAGCTGCAGCGCGGCCCGGAAGTGCTCTCCACCCTCGACCCCGAACTCGGCGCCCTCGTCCACACCGAGCTCGACCAGCACGGCGTCGAAGTCCTCACCCGCACCACCGTCGCCTCGATCGAGAAGACCACGACCGGCCTCGCCGTGCACGCCGACCACGACGGCACGCCCCTCACCCGCACCGCCGACGTCGTCCTCCTGGTCGTCGGAGTGAAGCCGAACACTGACCTGCTCGCCCGCGCCGGAGCGTCCCTCGGCGCCGGCCGCGCCGTCGTCGTGGACGAGGCAATGCGCACCGGCCTCCCGCACGTCTTCGCCGCGGGCGACGGGGTGACCACTCACCACCGTCTGCTCGGCAGCACCTACCTGCCGCTGGGCACCACCGCCCACAAGCAGGGACGGGTGGCCGGCGAGAACGCTCTCGGCGGCGATGCCCGGTTCGCCGGCTCCGTCGGCACGCAAGTCGTCAAGGTCTTCGATCTGGTCGCCTCCCGGACCGGCCTGCGCGAGCACGAGGCCCTCGCCGCCGGATTCGCTCCGGCGACGACGACCGCGGTCGCGGACGATCACAAGCGCTACTACCCCGGCGCGCAGCCGATCACCATCCGCATCACCGGTGACACCCGCGACGGACGCCTGCTCGGCGCGCAGCTCGTCGGACGCCTCGGCACGGAGACCGCCAAGCGCGTCGACACCTATGCGACCGCCCTGTTCGCCGGGCTCACCGTCGAGCAGGTCTCCGACCTCGACCTCTCTTACACGCCCCCGCTCGGCTCCCCTTGGGACGCCGTGCAGATCGCCACCCAGACCTGGACCCGCACGAACACTGGAGCTGTGACCCCCGCATGACCGAGAAGCCCACCGTCCTCTTCCTCTGCCAGCACAACGCCGGCCGCTCCCAGCTGGGCGCGGGCCTTCTCGAAGTCCTCGCCGGGGACCGCTACACCGCTACCTCCGCCGGGCTCTCGCCAGCCGACACGGTGAACCCCGCGATCGCTGCGACCGTCGCGGAGCTCGGCCTCGACATCAGCGACCGCGCCCCCCGAGCCGTCACGGTCGAGGACCTCGAGAACGCGGACATCGTCGTCGCCATGAAGCCCGGCCTCACCCTCCCCGCAACTCCGACCGGCCGGTTCCTGGAATGGAAGTTCCCCGACCCGACCGACTGGAGCGCCGAGAGCGTCCGCCCCCTCCGCGAGGCCGTCGCCGCTCGGATCCAGGCCGAACTCCTCGACTAGGCGCGACACGAAGCGGCATCAGACCGCCGCCACAGAACGCTGAAATTCACAGCCGCGGAATCCCGCGCCTCGCAGTGTCCCGACAACCCCGCCCGATGAAGAGTCCCGCCGAGGCACCCGACTCGGGACGGTCCTCGTGGCGCCGCGATGAGGGCGAGCTGCTCCGCGGCGCCGCTGCCTGTGTGCTCCGTCCGGCCGCAACGGCGACGTGTTCCGGCGTAACGACGCCCTCGGCGACCTGCGGGTCGGGCCGCGGCCGTCGCTCGCCGAGACCGAGACGGCGCTCGGCATCGGAAGCGATCGCGGCGCCGCTCCCTCCGCCCGGCCGTTCGAGCAGCGGGGAGCGCCTTCGGTCTCGTGGTGAACGTTCACGTACAGGATCCGCGCTGCACTTGTCCCGACCCCTCAAGCCCGCCTAGCGTGGTGCGTGAACGTTCACGTCGACGACGCCGCGAAAGGGTCCCCATGACCGACTCCACCCCGACCACTCCCGCACCCGGCTGGGCCGTGCTCGGCCCCGGCAGCATCGCGCGCCGGTTCCTCTCCCAGCTGCCGGCGAGCGACCGCGGCGCCCGGCTCGTCGCGGCGGGCAGCTCCGACCCGGGGCGCGCCGCGGCCTTCGCCGCCGAGGCCGTCGAGCACGGCTTCGCGGACGCGACCGCCGGCGACTACGCCGCGGTCCTCGCCGATCCGCGGGTCACCGCGGTCTACATCTCCACCGTGCACACGGGTCACGCCGCGCTCGTGCTGCAGGCGCTCGAGGCTGGCAAGGCCGTGCTCTGCGAGAAGCCACTCGCCGTCAACCACGGCACGGCGATGGCCCTGGTCGATGCCGCGCGCAGCGCCGGTCTGCCGCTGGTCGAGGCGTACATGTACCGCTTCCACCCGCAGACCGCCGCGCTGCTCGAGCTCGTCCGCGACGGCGCGATCGGCGAGGTCGTGCACATCGACGCCTCCTTCTCCTTCCGCACCCCGTCCCGCGAGGGCCGCCTGTACGACGTCGCAACGGCCGGAGGAGGCGTCCTCGACGTCGGCGGGTACACCGTCACCGCCGCGGCGGCCGTGGTGCAGGCCGCGACCGGTGCCGCCGTCGCCGAGCCCGTCGAGTTCGACGCGAGGGGCAGCCTCGGCCCGACCGGCGTCGACGAGTGGAGCGTCGCCCGCGCGACCTACCGCGGCGGCATCACCGCGACCCTCCGCACCGGCGTGGCACTCGACGACGTGAACGCCCTGACGATCCACGGCACGCGCGGCCGTCTGCACGTGGCCGACCCGTGGTTCGGTGCGTCCGACACGGGCATCGAGATCAGCGTTGTCGGGGAGGAGCCGCGCATCCTCACGTTCGAGGGGGAGAGCCCCTACGCGCTCGAGGCGGATGCGACGACCGACGCCCTGGCGGCCGGTTCGGTCGAGGCGCCGCAGATGACGCTCGAGGAGACGCTCGCGACGGCCCGCACGCTCGACCGCTGGCGCGCCGCGATCGGCCTGCGCTTCCCGTTCGAGGCCGAGACCGCGGACATCCCGACGGTGTCCGGGCGGCCGCTGCGCGCGGCGTCGGACAGCCCGATGCTCTTCGGGGAGATCCCCGGCGTCGGCAAGCGGATGTCGCGGCTCGTGATGGGCGTCGACAACCAGCCGGATCTGGCGCACGCCTCGGCGATCTTCGACGCGTTCGTCGAGCAGGGCGGCACCGCCTTCGACACCGGCTACATCTACGGCGACGGCGAGATGGAGGGCCGCCTCGGCCGGTGGATCCGCAACCGCGGCATCCGCGAGGACGTCGTCGTGATCACCAAGGGCGCGCACACCCCCTACTGCGACCCGGAGTCGCTCTCCCGGCAGCTGCTCGAGAGCCTCGAGCGGCAGGGCACCGACTACGCCGACATCTACCTGATGCACCGCGACAACCTCGAGGTGCCGGTGGGCGAGTTCGTCGACGTGATGGACGAGCACCAGCGCGCCGGGCGGATCCGCGCCTACGGCGTCTCGAACTGGACGCCGGCGCGCTTCGACGAGGCGCAGGAGTACGCCCGCACTCACGGGCGGGCCGGGTTCCAGGCGCTGAGCGACCACTTCGGCCTGGCCGAGGCGTACGACGTGCCGTGGGAGGGCTGCGTCCACGTCACCGACCGGGTGTCGAAGGAGTGGCTGGTCGAGCGGCAGATCCCGCTGCTGCCGTGGTCCTCGCAGGCCCGCGGCTTCTTCACCGGCCGCGCCCGCCCCGACGACACCAGCGACGCCGAGCTGGTGCGCTGCTACTACGGGCCGGACAACTTCGAGCGCCTGCGCCGGGCCGAGCAGCTGGCGGCCGAGCACGGCGTCGGAGCGACGGCGATCGCGCTGGCCTACGTGCTCGCGCAGCCGTTCCCCACCTTCCCGCTCTTCGGGCCGCGCACGATCACCGAGCTGCGCTCGTCCATGCGCGGCCTGTCGATCGAGCTGACCCCGGAGCAGACGGCATGGCTCGACCTCCGCGCCTGAGCGGTGCCGAGGCCGGCGGCCGCGCGACGATCCACGACGTCGCGGCCGCCGCCGGGGTCTCCCGCCAGACCGTCACCCGCGCGATGAACGGCATGCCGGGCATCAGCGAGGAGACGAAGCGGCGGGTCCTCGACGCCGCGGAGCAGCTGTCCTACCGCCCGTCGCGGTTCGGCCGCGGCCTGGTCACCGGCGGCGAGCACCAGCTCGGGCTCGTCGTCGACGACCTGCGGAATCCGTGGTCGCCGGAGCTCGCCTCGGCCGTCGTCCGGGTCGCGGCGGCGCGGGGCTGGAACGTGTCGCTCGCGGACGTGGGCCTCGCCGCCGACTCCGACCGGATGATCCAGGCGCTGGGCGCGCAGACCGACGCGGTGATCGGCACCTTCGGCGATCGTGCTGCGGAGTGGATCGAGCGGCTCGGCTCCGTGCCGGTCATCGAGCTCGACCCGACCGGCGACCCGCTGCGCGCCGCGGTGCTGCTCGACCACTCCGAGGCCGTCGAGGCGCTGGCCGAGCATCTGGCGGGAGCGCGCGTGCGGCATCCGGTGGTCGTCGACGTCTCGCGGGACGTGCGGCCGAGCCGGCGAGCGGAGCTTCTGATCCGGGCCTTCGCCGCGCGCGGACTCGAGGCCTCCGTCGTCCGCGCCGAGGGCCCCACCGCCCAGGCGGCCGCGGACGCGACCGAGCGGATCATCGCCCGCCCACGGGTCGCCGACGCGATCGTCGCGTTCAACGACCTCTGCGCGCTCGGCGTGCTCTCCGCCTGCCGTCGGGCGGGCGTCGACGTGCCCGGCGACGTCCGGGTGGTCGGGATCGACGGCCTCTCGATCGGGCGGCTGCTCGCCCCGACGCTGACCACCCTCGCCGTCGACCTCGACGAGCTCGCGCGGCACGCCCTCGACCTCGCGGTCGCCATGATCGCCGGCGAGCTCCCCCCGGGAGGTCCGGACGTCCACCGCACTGTCCGCCACCAGCTGGTGCTCCGCGAGTCCGCCTGATCGCCGGCCGATCTCGCGGACGGACTCGCCCGCGTGCGCGGCGCGGATCTCAGTCTTCGATCGCGGCGCCCGTTCGGGGCGCGGCAGGTGGCTTTAGACCGGGCGGCTGTGCGTCGGGAGTAGAGCATCCGACGCCGAGGTGTCACTGCCGGGAGGACGACCCGCCAGCGTCACCTCAGCACCACCGATCGCCCTCGCAGTAGTGGTCGTTCTAGATCGCGGCTTCGTCTCGGACTTCATGAGCGGATTGCAGACGCCTCACCGATACGTCCAGCGGCGATTCCCTAAGTGGCACCCCGGTAGCCTCACCGATGGCATTGCATTCCTCGGGCGCACGTGTTCGTCTTGACCGACATCGACGATCGGGGATCATGATGTCCGAAGCACTGCTCATCATGGCCCTCGGCCTCGTCACCACGGTCGGCTTCACGGCCCGGCTCATCAGACGCCGACGCTTCCGAGAAGCCGTAGCACCCGCTGGCGCCGCAGCGAGCGTCCTTCGTGACGTGTACGCAGGCCGCGGTACTCAAAAGCGCTCAACAGGCGAGTTCGACACTGACCCGAGTACATCGATCACTCTTGACGGCCCCGACCCCCTCCACGTCCACGGCGTCGACTCCGATTCGCTTGTCGCATACATGTAGCAAGGCGGGTCAGGACGACGCGAGGCTTTCCTGCCGAAACGGCACGATGACACCGCCCGCTTCAGGCGTAGCTCAAGCGGGCGGTGTCATCGGGGCGGTCATGTATTCTCGAGCTTGTCCAGTCTGGCAGCGATCTTATTGCGGTCTCGGTGAAGCTTCCACCAGCTGACCGTGTTTCGAAGCTGTATCTTCCCCAGCTCCACCATGTCGGGAAGCCCCTCTTCCTCGAGCCTTTTAGCGACCAATTTCTTATCCTTCTCGCTCGACTCGATGATCGCGTAGGCTCTCGTGACTTCATCGGACGAGAATGCGTGAGCAGCAATAGCGGCATTCGCAGAAGCCAGCTTTCTTCGAAGCTCTTCCAGGGATTTGCGTTTGGCCATCAAGTAGTACGCCTACTTTCCCGTCAGGCAGGCGAGCGCCGCCCTGCCCAGGGCTCCACCAATCGATGCTGGCGAACCCGTGGAAGCGATGGTGGCGATCTGCGGCCCGGTGAGGGCGAGGCCCGAGAGGCACCTGATCACTGCAGGAGCGAGCCAGACCGGATCAGCGACTACTGGATACGCGATGTTCTCCGTCGCGGTGTGATCGACGTGTTGCGTCAGCGTTGCTCCCTCCACGGAGTAACGAGTCGGAACGGCGGCGCCATTGGCATCGATTGCCCATGCGTCGCCCACCACAACGGCAGTGCTACCGTCAGCGTTGACGAGCGCAGCTCCATTGTCGACGAGAGCGAGCGTCTGGCCCTCGCTGAGCGTCACCTCGTAGGGGTAGTCGGCCGGTGCTTCTGCGTCCGCGATCGTTGTGAGCATCTGGACACCCGAGTCGCTGACGATCACTGAGTTCGCGCTCGACTGCCCCGGGTAGATAACAGTGCCGTCGCCCAGCACGGCAGGTGCTCCTGCGGTGGACGCGTGGGGTAGTTGAATCATCAAAGGCTGCCCCTTGTCGCTCGCCAACGTGACGCCATCCAAGAGGTCGGACGGCACCGTCACACTGTCACCGCCGACAAGTCGAGTCCTTCCCGTGCCATCGGCGATGGAATCTCGAAGCAGTGCTGCGTTCGCATTCTCCACGATCGCGAGCGACCGGGCGACCACGCCGGTCGACGCATCGAGACGCCCCTCGAAATCCGCTGCCAATTTGTCGACACTGGCGGGAGCGGTGCCGATCAATGCGTCGTCGGCATTCGTCGCAATCACCTGATCTTCCACCGTCGCCCCGGTGGACAGTGGTGCGGCGACTCCGGCGCCGAGCGCCACTGCACCTGCACAGGCGAGAGCGCTGAGTTTCTTGGAGACATGTCGGAGTGTGATCAATCGCATCTCGAACGGCCTTTCAATTATCTATTCTTTCATCGACGCGGAATGCTGACCGCGTCTGAAGAACATTTCCATCGAGGGGGAAAAGTGTCAAGAGCCCGAGCTTGAATGGCGGGAAAGGTGGCGCGTTTGGCATTCCCAGAGCCAGGCTCATCTGTTACTTATTCCACTCAGATGGCGTTTCGTGATGAGCCTCGCCCTAACGCGCGCCCTCGAAGGCGATCAAGAAGTGGGAACGATCGATCGCGGACGCTCATCGACGTGCTCGCGATGAATGTGCGGTTCGAAGGCAACCTCTTCAGGGTCGGGCGACGACTGCCGAGGTGTCGGCTCGCGCCGGTGTCGGCATCGGCACTCTCCGCCGGTATCTCCTGTACTTCGCAGACCTGATCGAAGCTGCCCGCGCGCAGGAGGGCCGCGCACGCGGCGGCGAACTCCGGGGACTGCCGAGATGTCGGCCATTAACTCTCCAGGAGCTCGGAGAAGAACTGCGGGCGGAGTCGCTTCTCGAGAGCGACTGGCGGCTTTCCGCCTCGTCGCAGGATTCAGCACGCGGTGTGAGGCGGCGTGTCCGCTGGCAGGAGGCCCCGCTCCGCCTATCGGACGCTCGCAGCGAGGCGACCGCTAGCGCTCGCCGCCCGACCGCTCCCCGAACTCCACGAGCTTCGCGAACAGGTCCTCGATCAGCCAGCGGGTGTCGAACGCCTCGCAGACCCGGATCGTGTACGGCCCGGAGTCGGGCAGGAGCTCGCCGTCCGCGGAGAACCGCGGCGCGCGGCGCTCCCGCCAGCGTCCGCCGGCGGGGTTCATCACGGCGCCGATGGCCGGGCTGTCGCCCAGCGATCGGAAGTCGAGCGGACCGTACGGGATGGTGTCGTTGAACGCGATCAGCTGGTCCACCAGGTAGTCGCCGAGGGGGCTGGTTCCGCGCAGCCGCGTGCGGAGCTCGGCGTGCCCGACTCCGACTCCGGAGTACACGGGCATCGGGATCTGCCAGAGGGCGACGCCCGACTCGAGCACCAGGTTCGCCGCGCCGACGTCGTTGATCAGGTTGAACTCGGGGCTGTAGGCGGGGATCTCGTCGTAGGGCGGGCCGCCGACCCAGACGACCACGACGTCGCGGGAGGCGATCGACGGCTCGAGCAGCAGGGCGGCGGCGACGTCGGTCAGCGGCCCGAGCACGGCGATCCACAGTCGGCCGTCGTCGCGCAGCGCCTCGGCCACGATCAGGCGGGCGCCGTCCGACGCCTCGGCGGGCAGGGCCGACTCGGCGCCGTCGACGACGGTCACCGTCGCTCCCGCCAACTCCACGATGCGGTCGATCTCGGCGCGCGACTCCGTCGTGCTCCCCGGCCGGCCGAAGTGCGCCGCGACCAGGCCGCGGACGTCGAGGGTCTCGGTCAGCAGCGCCTGGACGATCGCGAACTGGTCGTCGGCCTCGTTCGCCGCGTCGGTGCTGACGATCAGGCGGTGCGGGGGAGGCGGGATCATGCGGACTCGCGCTGCACGAGGGTCGTCGCGAGGATCGGCTGCCGGTCGACCGGGCGGCCCTGCACGACGGCGACGACGGTCTCGGCGGCGACGCGGCCCATGTCCTCCAGGGGCTGCCGGATGGTCGTGAGGGTCGGATCCGAGGTGGTCGCGATGACGACGTCGTCGAAGCCGATGACGGAGACGTCGGCGGGGACGCGGCGTCCGGATGCCTGCAGCACGCGGATCGCGCCGTTGGCCATCAGGTCGGAGGAGGCGAAGACGCCGTCGAGGTCGGGGTGGCGCTGCAGGAGGCGGGCCATTGCGGCCGATCCGCTCTCGAGGGTGAAGGCGCCGTGCACGATCGGGCTGGAGTCGAGGCCGAGCTCGGTCAGCTCGTCGCGCCAGCCGCGGATGCGGTCGCGGGCGGGCTCCATGTCGTGCGGGCCGGCGATGATGCCCAGGCGACGACGGCCGGAGTCGGCGAGCGCGCGGGCGGCGAGGCGGCCGCCTCCGTAGTTGTCGGAGTCGATGACGATCGCGTCCTCGGGCAGGGCGACGCGAGGGCGGCCGACCCAGGCGATCGGCACGGGGGAGTCGGCCAGCGCCTGGGCGAGGTGGGTGATCTCGTGCTGGAGGATCACGATCGCGCCGTCGACGGCCCGCGAGCGGAGGAAGCGGGGGATGCGGTCGCTGTCGTCGTGGTCGGCGGGCAGCAGCACGGGCTGCACCTCGCCGGCGTAGAGGCCCTTCGCGGCGCCCTTCAGCACCGAGGTGAAGAACGTCCCGGTGAGGCTGTCGAGCTCGTTGAAGGCGACGATCAGGGCGATGGCCCCGGCCCGCCCGCCGCGGAGCATCCGGGCGGCGCTGTTCGCCTCGTAGCCGAGGGACTTCGCGGCGCGCTCGACCGCGGCGGTCATCCGGACGTCGACATTGGTGCCGCCTGCGAGCACCCGGGCGGCGGTGGCGCGCGAGACGCCCGCGGCCTGGGCGACGTCCACCAGCGTGGGTCGAGTCATGCTGCTTCCTTCTGCGAGGGGAGGTTCCGGCTTCCGCGCCTCCCCGCGGAGCACGGTGGGGAGAACGTCGGAGTGAAGACTCGCACGGGGCGGCGGGCGGCCGTCCGGAACTGCTCGATTTGCGAAACTTCCCTTTGATACTAGGCGGAGATCGTTATCTCGCGGAGACCGGTTCTCGCTTGCATCGTGCTCGCGGGCGGGTTAGGTTGGCCGCCAAGAGATCGTTCTCTGAGGCCCGCCCTCACCGAAACCCTGCGAATCCCCAACGAAGAGGAATTGTCGTGAAAAGAAGCCTGACGGCCGTAGCCGCCGCAGCAGCAGTAGTCGCGCTCACCCTGACCGGGTGCTCGTCCGGAGGGGGAGGAGGCGCCTCGGACGACCCGAACGCCGAAGCCACCTTCTGGTCCTTCACCGGCATCAACGCCAAGGACAGCGTCGACGAGTACCTCGCGAAGATGCCCGACGCGAAGATCAAGCTCTCCGAGGTCGGCAGCACGACCGAGACCGCCACCGCCCTCACCGCGGCCCTCGCCGGCGGCAAGGTGCCCGACCTGGTCATGATCCAGAACGACGACCTGCCCCAGTTCGTCGCCAACAGCTCGAACTTCCTCGACCTGCGCACCCTCGGCGGCGACGACGTCGCCTCCACCTACCTCCCGTGGGCCGCCTCCGCCGCGACCGCCGACGACGGCTCCGTCGTGGGCGTCCCGACCGACGTCGGCGGACTGGGCTTCGCCTACCGCGCCGACCTCTTCGAGCAGGCCGGCCTGCCGACCGAGCCCGACCAGGTCGCCGAGCTCTGGAAGGACTGGCCGTCCTTCATCGAGACCGGCAAGAAGTACACCGAGGCGACCGGCAAGCCGTTCGTCGACAACATCGAGACCAGCGTCTTCTTCTCGACCGTCAACCAGGTCTCGGAGAAGTACTACTCGCCCGACGGCGAGCTGGTCTACGACACCAACCCGCAGGTGAAGGACGCGTTCCAGGTCGCCGTGGACACCAAGGACGCCGGCATCAGCGCCGGCATCGCCGCCTGGTCCTCGGGCTGGGCCCCGGGCCGCGCGAACGGCGCCTTCGCCGTGACGATCGCCCCCTCGTGGATCCTCGCCGGCATCAAGACCGACGCCCCCGACACCGCCGGCAACTGGCGCGTCACCAGCGTCCCCGGCATCGGCGGCAACTGGGGCGGCAGCGTCATCGCCATCCCCGCCCGCGCCGAGCACCCCGAGGCCGCCTGGCAGTACATCAAGACGATGATGTCGGCCGAGGGCCAGACCGACCACTTCAAGGCCTCGGGCACGCTGCCCGCCGCCACCGAGGCGGTCGCCAGCGAAGAGGTCCAGTCGTACACCGACCCGTTCTTCGGCGACTCGAAGATCGGCGAGGTCATGGCGACCTCCGTCGAGCAGTTCCCGTCCTTCTACAACGGACCGGACACCACCCCGATCAACGGGGCGCTCCTCAACACCCTCGTCGAGCTGGAGGCCGGCAACGTGACCTCCGACAAGGCGTGGTCGACCGCACTCGACACGGCCAAGCAGGCCATCGGCGGCTGATCGCCCCACCCACCCGAGCGGCCCGGCGCGTCGCGCGCCGGGCCCCTCCCCCTTTCTCGACGGAGGTACTCCCGTGTCAACGGTGACAGCAGCACCACCCCGCAAGCAGCGCAAGCAGCCCAGCGCGCCGGTCCAGAAGGCCGCGCGGATCCGCAACTCCCTCTCGGAGCGGATCGCCCCCTACGCGTACGTCGCGCCCTTCTTCATCATCTTCATCGTCTTCGGGCTCTTCCCGCTCCTGTTCACGTTCTACGTCTCGCTCTTCGACTGGAACCCGATCGGCGAGCAGACCTTCGTCGGCATCGCGAACTTCCAGCAGCTCTTCGCCGACTCCCGGTTCTGGAACGCGCTGGTCAACACCTTCGGCATCTTCATCATCTCGACGGTGCCCCAGCTGCTGTTCGCCCTCTTCCTCGCGCACCTGCTGAACCACGCCCGCCTCCGCTGGGCGAACTTCTTCCGCATGGCGCTGCTGGTGCCGTACATCACCTCCGTCGCGGCGACCGCGATCGTGTTCGCGCAGATCTTCGACAAGAACTTCGGCCTGATCAACTGGTTCCTCGGCATCTTCGGACTGCCGTCGATCAACTTCCTCGCCACGAACTACGGCTCCTGGATCGTCATCTCGACGATGGTCTTCTGGCGCTGGTTCGGCTACAACACGCTCCTCTACCTGGCGGGCCTGCAGTCGCTGCCCCGCGAGATGTTCGAGGCGGCCTCCGTCGACGGCGCGTCCAGCTGGCAGCAGTTCCGCCACCTGACGATCCCGGCGCTGCGCCCGATCATCGTCTTCACCGTGATCATGTCGACCATCGGCGGTCTGCAGATCTTCACGGAGGCGCTCCTGGTGGCTCCCGAATCGGGCCTCACCTGCGGCGCCGGCCGGCAGTGTCAGACGCTGGCGCTCTTCCTCTACGAGCAGGGCTTCGGCCAGTTCAAGTTCGGCTACGGATCCGCCATCGGCGTCGTGCTGTTCGTGATCGTGGTCCTCGTCTCCCTCCTCAACTTCTACCTCTCCACCCGCACCCGGAAGGAGGCCGTCTGATGTCGGATGTGATCGACCAGGCCGTCCCGCAGACGCTGGCCCCCACGGTCCAGAAGGCACAGCTGCCGAAGCGGCGCGGGAAGGGCGGCGGAGTCGGCTGGCCGACCTACGTCTTCCTCGTGATCGCGGTGCTCGTCTCGATCTTCCCGCTCTACTACATGTTCGTCGTCGCGTCGGTCGGAGCGACCGCCGTCACGTCGATTCCGCCGCGCCTGTACCCGGGCACGAACTTCATGGCGATCGCCGAGAAGGTGTTCGACACGGTCCCGTTCATCGCCTCGATGCTGAACAGCCTCATCGTGTCGCTGAGCATCGCCGTCATCTCGGCGATCCTCTGCGCGATGGCCGGCTTCGCCTTCGCGAAGCTGCAGTTCCCCGGCCGCAACGTGCTGTTCCTGATCGTGCTGCTGACCATGACGGTGCCGGCGCAGCTGAGCATCATCCCGCAGTACCTGATCGTCTCGGCGCTCGACTGGGTCGACACCCTCCAGGCGATCATCGTGCCGGGCCTGGCCAGCGCCTTCGGCATCTTCTGGATGCGGCAGCACATGTCCACGACGGTCAGCGACGAGCTGATCCAGGCGGCCCGCATCGACGGCGCCAACTCGTGGCAGCTGTTCTGGCGCATCGCCTTCCCGGTGGTCCGCCCCGCGGCGTTCGTCCTCGGACTGATCACCTTCACCGCGGTCTGGAACGACTTCATGTGGCCGTTCATCGTCCTCAAGTCGCCGGAGCTGTTCACGGTGCAGATCGCGCTGAAGCAGCTGCAGGCCAACCGCTCGATCGACGTCGCCCTGGCGATGGGCGGATCGTTCATGGCCACCCTCCCGCTGCTGATCGCGTTCTTCTTCGTCGGCCGCCGGATGGTGTCCGGGATCATGGACGGGGCGTTCAAGGGCTGATGCACGACGCTTCCCCAGCACTGCCCGGGACGGACGCCGCGCGTCCTCCCGGGCGGGACTGGCGGGATCGCGCTCTGCCTCCGGCCGAGCGCGCCCGCCTCCTGACCCAGGAACTCACCCTCGAGGAGAAGGCGGCGCAGCTCGGCTCCGTCTGGCTCACCGACTCCGCCGACGACTTCGCTCCGAAGCTCGACGACGGGCCCGCCGCGGGCGACGACCTCTTCACCGGCGGCCTCGGCCAGCTGACCCGCGTGTTCGGCACCGAGCCGGTCACCGTCCCGGAGGGCGTGCGCCGGCTCCGCGAGCTGCAGGAGCGCGTGGTCGCCGGCAGCCGCCTCGGCATCCCGGCCATCGCGCACGAGGAGTGCCTCACCGGCCTGGCCGCGTACGGCGCGACCGCGTTTCCCACTCCGCTCGCCTGGGCGGCCACCTTCCACGAGGAGCTCGTGGGCGAGATGGCGGAGGCGATCGGCTCGGACATGCGCGCCCTCGGCATCCACCAGGGCCTCGCCCCGGTCGTCGACGTCGTGAAGGACTACCGCTGGGGCCGCGTCGAGGAGACCCTCGGCGAGGACCCGTACCTCGTCTCGCAGCTCGGCGCCGCCTATGTGGCGGGGCTGGAGGGGACAGGTGTCGTCGCGACGCTGAAGCACTTCGCCGGGTACGCCGCCTCCCGCGGCGCCCGCAACCACGGACCCGTGAGCATGGGGCCGCGCGAGCTCGCCGACACGGTGCTGCCTCCGTTCGAGGCCGCCCTGCGGCACGGCGGCGCCCGCAGCGTGATGACCTCGTACACCGACATCGACGGCGTGCCCAGCAGCGCCAGCCGGCACCTGCTGACGACGCTGCTCCGCGACCGCTGGGGCTTCGAGGGCACGGTCGTCGCCGACTACTGGGCGGTGCCGTTCCTCCAGGCCATGCACCACGTGGCGGTCGACGCGGCCGACGCGGGGCGCCTGGCGCTGCACGCCGGGGTCGACGTCGAGCTGCCGCAGACGGCGGCGTACGGCGAGCTGCCGCGCCTGATCCGCGAGGGCGTCGTCGACGAGGCCGACCTCGACCGCTCCGTGGCCAGGCACCTCCGCCACAAGTTCGAGGCGGGCCTGCTCGACGGCGGCCCGCTGGTGCCCGAGGGGGCCGAGGAGGTCGACCTCGACAGCGCCCGCAACCGCGCGATCTCGTCGCGGATCGCGGAGGAGTCGGTCGTGCTGCTGCGCGACGAGGACGTCGCGGGGCTGCTGTCCTCCGGCTCGCTCGCCGTCGTAGGACCGGCCGCCGACCAGTTCCGCAGCCTGGTCGGCTGCTACGCGTTCCCCAACCACGTGCTCTCCAAGCACCCCGGGCACGACCTCGGCCTGTCGATCCCGACGGTGCTGACGGCGCTGCAGGAGGAGTTCGGAGCGTCGCGCGTGCGCTTCGCGGAGGGCGGCTCGATCACCTCCGCGTCGACCGACGGCGTGCAGGAGGCGGTGGACCTCGTCCGCGGCTCCGACGCGGCGGTCGTCGTGGTCGGCGACATCGCGGGGCTCTTCGGCGACGGCACCTCGGGCGAGGGTTGCGACGCGGCCGACCTCCGCCTCCCCGGAGCGCAGGAGCCGCTGGTGACGGCCGTGCTCGAGACCGGCGTGCCCACCGTGGTGGTCGTCCTCTCGGGCCGGCCCTACGCGCTCGGGGCGTTCGGAGCGGCGCGCGGACTCGTGCAGGCTTTCTTCCCGGGAGCGGACGGGGCGGCCGCGGTCGCCGGCGTGCTCTCGGGCCGCGTGGCTCCGACCGGGCGGCTGCCCGTGCAGATCCCACGGCTCCCGTCCGCCTCGACCACGTACCTCCAGCCGTCCCTCGGGCTCTCGAACCCCGGGATCACGGCGCTGGACGCGACTCCGCTCTACCCGTTCGGCTACGGGCTGACCCGCGGCGCGGTGACGTATACGGAGCTGGCGACGGCGGCGGAGCTGCCGGTCGGCGGATCGCTCGACGTGGCGGTGTCGCTCCGGAACGACGGCGCCGACACGGTCGAGGTGGTGCAGCTCTACGCGGGCTACCCGACCTCGGCGGTGGTGCGGCCGGTCGCGCAGCTCATCGGCTTCGCGCGCGTGCCGATCGCGGCGGGCGAGACGCTGACGGTGCACTTCCACGTCGACGCGGCCCGGCTCGCGGTGACGGGGGAGGACGGCCGGCTCGCCGTGGACCCGGGGCCGCTGCGGCTGACGGCCGGCGCCTCGGCGGCGGACGCGGCGGTGACGGCGGAGGTGTCGATCACGGGGGAGCGGCGGCTGCTCGCCGAGCGGGCGCTGCGGACCCCCTGGTCGGTGGCGCGGGGCTGAGCGGTCGGCGCCTCAGGGGGGAGGCGCCGGCCGCTCGCGGGGGGCGGGCCGGCGGTGCCGGCTCGAGTCCGCGGAAGTCGCGGTACTCGCGCGCGAGTCCTGCGACTTCTGCGGGGTCGGCGGCCGGGAGTGCGACGGCCGCGTAGCACCGGAGGCGCACAGCGCAAGGGGCCCGCGCGAGCCGGGGGCCCGGCCTAGCGTGGAAGGAGCGGCGCCGCCGGTGGCGGCCCGCGGAGAAGACCGATGCAGAGGAGAGTCATGCCCGCCCTGACCGACACGTTCACGCTGTCCAACGGAGTCGCCATCCCGAAGATCGGGTTCGGCACCTGGCAGATCCCCGACGGCCCCGAGGCCTACGACGCGACGACCGCCGCGCTCGAGGCGGGCTACCGCCACATCGACACCGCCCGCGCCTACGGCAACGAGGCGAGCGTCGCCCGGGCCCTGCGCGACAGCGGCGTCCCGCGCGACGAGGTGTTCATCACCACCAAGCTCCCGGCCGAGGTGAAGGACTACGAGGGCGCGAAGGCGAGCTTCGAGACCACCATGGCGGCGCTCGAGCTCGACCACGTCGACCTGTACCTCATCCACGCCCCGTGGCCCTGGCAGGACATGGGCTCCGACCACCGCGAGGGCAACATCGCGGCGTGGAAGGCGATGGAGGAGATCCTCGAGGCCGGTCGCTCGAGGGCCATCGGCGTCTCGAACTTCCAGGTCGCCGATCTGGAGTCGCTGATCGCGGCGACCGACGTGGTGCCGCACGCCAACCAGATCCGCTGGTTCGTCGGCAACACCCAGGACGAGACGACCGCGTACTGCAAGGAGCACGGCATCCTCGTCGAGGGGTACTCGCCCCTCGCGACGGGCGGCCTGCTCGACAACTCCGACATCGGCGAGATCGCCGCGAAGTACGACAAGTCGGTGGCGCAGCTCTGCATCCGCTACCTGCTCGAGAAGGACGTGCTGCCGCTGCCGAAGTCGACGACGCCCTCGCGCATCGTCGAGAACGCCGACGTCGACTTCGAGATCTCGTCCGAGGACCTCGCGCACCTCGACTCGCTCGTCGACACGGAGTCCTGACCCGCGGTCGCCCGCTCCTGACGGTCCGGAGGCCGTCGCACTCGAGCTCGAGCGCGGCGGCCTCCGTCGTCTCGGCGCGTCCGCCGCCGCCTCCGCTCGCGAGTGCGCAGGAGTTGTCGCAGTGGGCGTCGAGTGCGACAAGTCCTGGCTTCTCGCCGAGGCGAGGGGCGAGGCGAGGCGGGGCGGGCCCGCCCGCCCCGGCCGGCGGCCGCGCGTCAGGCCAGGCGCAGCAGGCGGCAGCCGTGCGGCTCGAGCTCGAGCTCGACGGCGCCGCCGACGATCGGCAGCTCGGCGCCGCTCCACACGTCGACGGCCGAGGTCGCGCCGGAGCAGCCCAGGTCGGTCAGGTGCGCGGAGTAGGACCGCGCCGACGAGCCCAGCCAGAACACTCCGCGCCACTGCTCGTCGCCGCGCCACGCCGACCACACCACCAGGTCGCCGTCGCGGACGATCTCGCGGCTGCCGTCGCTGCCGAGGAGCGCGAGGACGTCGCCGTTCGTCAGCAGCGCGAGAGTGTCGGCGGGCGTGTCCGGGAGGTGCCCGCCCATCATCAGCGGCGAGCGGAGCAGGCACCACAGCGTCACGAGCGTCCGCTGCTCCGCGGGCGTGAACCGCGAGAGCCGGTCCTCGCCCACGTGCGCGCGCACGCCGATCCGCCCCAGCGGCAGCATGTCGGCGTCGGCCCAGGCGCCGGGACGCTGGTGCGGTGCCCAGCGCGCCGCCCGCTGGAACTGCTCGTGCAGGTGCGCCCAGTCGTCCCAGAAGTCGTCCGAGATCCGCCACATCTGCGCGGTCGAGCGCAGCAGCTCGAGGTTCTCGAGCGAGAGCTGCTTGCCGGGCGAGAGGCTCAGCACCATCGGGCGGCCGGTCGCGTCGATCGCGCGGGAGAGGGCGGCGATCTCCTCCGCCTGGATCGGCGGGTAGAGCACGTCGTCGAGCTTCACGAAGTCGACGCCCCACGAGGCCAGCTGCGCCATCACGGAGTCGTAGTACTGCTGCGCGCCGGGCGCGCTCATGTCGACTCCGTAGTTGTCGGGGTTCCACGGGCAGACGTTCCCGCGGTCGGCGATCTCGGCGCAGGTCGCCTCCGACCCGAGCACCGGCAGGCCGAGCTCGGCGGCCCGCCGGGGGACGCCGCGCATCAGGTGGACGCCGAAGCGGAGGCCGAGGGCGTGCACGCGCGCGGCCAGCGCCGTGAATCCGCCCGTCGCCGCGGAGGGGAAGCGTCCGACGGCGGGCTGCGGGCGTCCCCAGTCGTCGAGCACCGGCTCCGACACCTCCTGGTAGTCGCTCGTGCCGGGATCGGGCTCGTACCACTGGATGTCGACGACGACCGTGTCCCAGCCGTGCGGCAGGAGGTGCTCGGCGAGGTACTCGGCGTTCGCGAGCACCTCCTCCTCCGTCACCGAGGCGCCGAAGCAGTCCCAGCTGTTCCAGCCCATCGGCGGGCGGCGGGCGGCCTCCGTGCGTGCGGCGATCACGACAGCTCCAGCGTCACGGTCGCGAAGGAGTGCGGGGGCAGCGTGACCCGCAGGCCTGTCGCCGTGGTCTCGATGCCCTCGAGGGCGACGGGGCTCACCTCGTCGGCGGCGCCGGGCCGGTTGTGCGCGTCGGGGCGGTCGGCGGTGAGGAGGCGGCCGGTCGCGCCGGTCACGGTTCCGCCGCGGAAGTCGAGGGAGACCTCGAGCGGCTCCTCCAGGTCGACGTTGGTCAGCGAGACCAGGGCGCGGCCGTCCTTCGTGGAGGCGGAGGCGGAGGCGACCGGGATCTCGCGGCCGTCGACCGCGTGCGTCGGGCCGGCGACCGTGGTCGGCAGCACCGTCGCGTCGTGGTGCCCCTTGTTCATCTCGAACACGTGGTAGGTCGGCGTGCGGACCATCTCGCCGCCGTCCGGGTCCGTCAGCAGCATCGCCTGCAGCACGTTCACCGTCTGCGCGATGTTCGCCATCGTCAGGCGGTCGGCGAAGCCGTGGAAGACGTCGAAGTGCCAGGCCGCGACCATCGCGTCGCGGATCGTGTTCTGCTGGAAGAGGAAGCCCGGGTGGGTCCCCGGCTCCACGTCCCACCAGGTGCCCCACTCGTCGAGCACCATCCCGTACTTCTTCTCGGGGTCGTGGACGTCCATCACCGCGGCGTGCGAGCGGAGCAGCTCCTCGATCCCCTGCGCGGCCACGATCGTGCTCCAGTAGGTGTCGGCGTCGAAGTCGGTCGCGCTGCCCTTCGCGTGCCAGCTGCCGCCGATCGTGTAGTAGTGCACCGAGACCGACTCCCACGGCACGGAGGAGAAGGGGTGCCCCTCGATCTCGGGGATCACCTCCATCAGCGTCTGCGTCCAGTGGGTGTCGGCGCCGTCGGCTCCGGCCGCCACGCGGTAGAGCGGAGTGTCGTTGCCGCTCTGCACGAAGGTCCCGAACTGCCGCGCCAGGTCGGCGTAGGCGCCGGCGCGCATGTTGCCGCCGCAGCCCCAGGTCTCGTTGCCGAGCCCCCAGAAGCGGACGGTCCACGGCTCCTCCCGGCCGTGGGAGCGGCGCAGGTCGGCCATCGGCGACTTGCCCGCGCCGGTGAGGTACTCGGCCCAGTCCGCCATCTCCTGCACGGTGCCGGAGCCGATGTTGCCCGAGATGTAGGCGTCGGCGCCGAGCAGCTCGCAGAGCGCCATGAACTCGTGGGTGCCGAAGGAGTTGTCCTCCGCGACTCCGCCCCACTGCGTGTTGATCAGGCCGGGGCGCTCCTCGCGCGGGCCGATGCCGTTGGTCCAGTGGTAGCGGTCGGCGAAGCAGCCGCCGGGCCAGCGGAGGTTGGGGATGTCGAGGGCGCGGAGGGCCTCGACGACGTCCAGGCGGATCCCGCCCTCGTTCGGGACGGGCGAGTCCTCGCCGACCCAGAAGCCGTCGTAGATGCACCGGCCGAGGTGCTCGGCGAAGTGGCCGTAGAGGTGGCGGCTGATGGTGGCGCCGGGGCGGTCGAGGTCGACGGTGACGGTGCTGTTCATGGGGTGCTCCAGGGTGGTGGCGGACGGGTCGGCGGCGGTCCCGGCGGTGTCGAGGACGCCGGGGTCGGCGGCGGTGCTCACGCGGTCTCGCGGACGAGCCGCAGGACGATCGCGCGATCGGCGTGGAAGGTCGGCAGGTCCAGGCCCGCCTCGCCCAGCAGGCTCCCCGAGTAGGCGGGGGCCGGGGCGTCGGAGTCCAGCGGCACCGTCGACTCCAGCCAGTGCGGGCTCTGCCAGGGCGGGCCGAGCGAGCCGGGGCGCGCGGTCTCGATCCGGTAGCGTGCCCGCGGATCCAGGCCCGGGAGGCGGACGCGGCGGCGCGAGTCCGCGGTCAGCGCGGGCGTGACCAGCGTGTACAGCGCCTCCGAGCCGTCCGGCGCGACGACGCCGCGCAGCGACGGCGCGTCGGGGTCGGAGTCGTCGCCCCCGACGACCCGGCCGGTCGCGATCAGGCCGCGGTGCTCGCGGTACGCCGCGATCCAGCCCGCCAGCACGGGCTCCTCCTCCGCGTCCAGCTCGCGGAGGTCCCACTCGATCCCGAAGTGGCCGAGGAAGGCGATCGCGCAGCGGGTGTGCAGGTCGCTGGTGCGACCGGTGACGGAGTTGACCGGCGAGGCGACGTGCGATCCGAGCATCTCCGGCGGCACGAGCAGCCCGGTCCAGCGCAGCATCCGCGAGCGGTCCAGCGGGTCCTGGTTGTCGGAGGTGTGCACGCGGTCGGTGCGCTCGAGGATCCCCAGGTCGACCCGGCCGCCGCCGGAGGCGCAGCTCTCGATCTCGAGCTCCGGGTGCCGGGCGCGCAGCTCGTCGATCAGCCGGTACAGCGCGAGCGTCTGCTCGTGCACCGCGGCCGTCCCGGTGGCGGGGTGGCCCGCGTCGATCAGGTCGCGGTTGTGGTCCCACTTGAGGTAGGCGACGCCGAGGTCGGCGACCAGGCCGTCGAGCACGCCGAGGATGTGCGCGAACGCGTCGGGGTTCGTCAGGTCGAGCACCTGCTGGAAGCGGAACCGCGGCGGCAGCTCCTCGCGGGCCCGCAGGATCCAGTCGGGGTGCGCGCGGGCGAGGTCGGAGTCCTCGTTGATCATCTCGGGCTCGACCCAGAGGCCGAACTCCATGCCCAGGCCGCGGACGTGCTCGGCGAGGGGGAGGAGGCCGTCGGGCCAGGCGACGGGGTCGGGCGTCCAGTCGCCGAGGCCGGCGCGGTCGTCGCTGCGGCCGAGGAACCAGCCGTCGTCGAGCACGTAGCGCTCGACCCCGAGGGCGGCGGCGCGGTCGGCCAGCTCGGTGAGGACGGCGAGGTCCTGGTCGAAGTAGACCGCCTCCCAGACGTTGAGCGTCACCGGGCGCGGCCGGCGCGAGGAGCGGGAGACCCCGCGGAGGTGGGCGTGGAAGCGGGCGGCCGCGGCGTCGAGGCCGTGGCCGAAGCTGCCGGAGATCCAGGGGGAGGAGTAGCTCTCGCCGCTCGCGAGGCGCACCTCGCCGGGCAGGAGCAGCTCGCCGCCGCGGAAGGCGAGCCAGCCGTCGCCGCGCTCCACCGCGTGCTCGTGGTTGCCGCCGATGCCGACGTGGCAGAGCCAGACCCGGCCGTCGGCGGAGTCGAAGCCGGGGGTGCCGACCGCGACGACCGTCGTCGCGTCCAGGCCGGTGCGGCCGCGCCGCGAGGAGCGGGAGTGGGTGCCGGTGACGACGGGGTGGCGCTGGGGGATCTTCTCGGTGCCCCAGCGGCCGGAGAAGTCCAGGATCTCGCGGGCCTCGGTCGGGATCCGGAGGGCGGGGTCGACGCCGATCACCTCCAGGTGCCCGGCGCCGTCGTTGCGGACCGAGACGCGGGTCCTGAGCAGTCCGGCAGGGGAGAGAACGATCTCTAGGACCACCCCGATCCGGGCCTGCGCGTCGTGCGCCTCGACGGTCACGGCGGCGCTGCCGGCCTGCGCGACCGCGCCCTCCGCGAGGGCCTCCCCGTCCACCGAGACGGTGTCCACGGTCAGTCTCGGCGACCAGCCGGCGCCCTCCCGGTGCACCCGGAGACCCGGCAGGCCGGCCCAGCCGAAGGTGTGCTCGGGCAGGATCCCGGGCTCGTAGGGGACGTCGGAGGAGCCCTCGATCCCCGTCCGCACGGGAGTTCTTGCGAAAGCTGCGAGATCGTCGTCGCTCGCGTCGAGTCGCGGACCCCAGTGCAGCAGCACGGGCAGGTCGCCTCCCGACTGAGTGAGGAGGGCGGACACGTCATCGGCGACGAGATGGATCACTCTCGGGGATTGCATGTCCCCATTCCTATCGTCGATCCTGGTCTGAGTACAGCGAGAGATCGATCTCGACCCTCGGTCGGATGGACCACCGCGCGGATCGACCCGCGCCGATCGACCACCGCTCGCACCGCTCATCCCCACCACCCACCGCCTCGACGAGGAGCACCCATGCCGCTGACCCACCCGGCCCCGCACGAGACCCGCCTGGAGCGCGGGGTGCTCGACGCGCGGCGGCGGCTCAACCGCGACTACCTCCTCTCGCTCACCGACGAGGGGCTGCTGCAGAACTTCCTGATCGAGGCCGGGATCGGCGACCAGGGCTGGCACCTGCACCCCTCGCAGGACTCGCGCGAAGCCCGCGGCCTCGACCGGCACTGGGGCTGGGAGACGCCGGGCTCGCAGCTGCGCGGGCACTTCCTCGGCCACTGGCTCTCCGCCGCGGCCCGCGAGGTCGCGGTCACCGGCGACCCGCTGCTGCGCGTCCGGATCGACTCCGTGCTCGACGGACTCGAGCGCTGCCAGGAGGAGAACGGCGGCGGCTGGATCTGGGCGATCCCGCGCGGCTACCTCGACCGCCTCGCGACCGGCCGCCCCGTCTGGGCGCCGCAGTACGCGATGCACAAGCTGCTGATGGGCCTCGTCGACCTGCACCTCGACCTCGGCGACGAGCGGGCGCTGCGGATGGCGCGGGCCGCCACGGTCCCGCTGCTGGAGTGGATCCGCGGATTCGACGACGCCGCGTTCCAGGAGATCCTCGAGGTCGAGACCGGCGGCATGCTCGAGGTCTGGGCCGACCTCCTCGCGATCACCGGCGACCCCGTCTACACCGAGCTGCTCGGCCGCTACGACCGCCGCTCCCTCTTCGAGGGCCTGCTCGAGGGCCGCGACGTGCTGACCAACATGCACGCCAACACCACGATCCCCGAGGTGCTCGGCGCCGCCCGCGCCTACGAGGTCACCGGCGGCGAGCGCTGGCGGAGAATCGTCGAGGCCTACTGGGAGCAGGCGGTCACCCTCCGCGGCACCTTCTGCACGGGCGGTCAGACCTCCGGCGAGATCTGGACGCCGCCCTTCGCGTTCGCCGCTCGCCGCGGCGAGAAGACGCAGGAGCACTGCGTCGTCGACAACATGATCCGGCTGGCCGACGTGCTGCTGCGCTGGACCGGCGACCTCGCCTACGCCGACTACATCGAGCGGAACCTCTGGAACGGCCTCCTCGCCCAGCAGAACCCGCGGACCGGGATGGTCGCCTACTTCCTGCCGCTCGAGGGCGGCGCCCGCAAGGACTGGGGCAGCCCGACCGAGGACTTCTGGTGCTGCCACGGCACGCTGGTGCAGGCGCACACGCGCCACTCCGGGCTCGTCTTCTACCGCGGCGGCGACGCCGAGCTGACGATCGCGCAGCACGTCGACGCGAGCCTGCGCCTGCCGACCGCCGCCGGCGACGCGGCGGTGCGGGTCGAGGTGCTCGACACCGCCGGCTACGTCGGCCCGGACGCCAACGCGGGTGCCGCGGGCGACGTGCACCGCCCCACCGCCTCGCGGATCCGGGTCGAGATCGTCTCGGAGGAGGGGGTCGCGCTGCACGTGCGGCTGCGGGTGCCGGAGTGGACCGTCGGCGAGCCGGGGGTCGCGGGCGACGCCGAGCGCGTCCGGGCGGGCGACGGCGCGCTCCTGATCGAGCACCCCGGCGGCCGCACGAGCGTCGACCTCGCCTTCGGCACCGAGATCCGCGCCGTGCCGATCCCGGACGAGCCGGGCACGGTCGCCTTCGTCGAGGGCCCGATCGTGCTGGCCGGCCTCGTCGACCGCGAGATCGCGCTGCGGGGGCGCCTCGAGGACGCCCCCGCCCTGCTCGCCCCCGACAACGAGCGGCAGTGGACCCAGTGGCTGCGCGGCTACCGCGCCGTCGGCCAGCCCGCCGCCGTCCGCTTCCGGCCTCTGCACGAGGTCGTCGACGAACCCTTCTCGCTCTACTTCCCGGTCTCGGCCGGGAGCTGATGGACAGGATCCCCTCCGTGACCTGCGCTCCGCGCTCATGACCGCCTCCACCGCCTCCACCGCCGTCCGGGCGATGCCCCGCGGCCGCCTCCTGCTGCCGATCTTCGCTATGCTCGTCGGCTTCGGGCCGCTCACCATCGACCTGGTGCTGCCGTTCCTGCCGACGCTGCAGGACGATCTCGGCGTCTCGGTGGCGACCGCCCAGCTGGTCGTCACCGGCGCCACCTTCGGCTTCGCGGCCGGCCAGCTCATCTCCGGACCGCTCAGCGACGCGGTCGGCCGCAAGTGGCCGCTCGGCGTCTCGGCGGCGCTGCACATCGCGGCGAGCCTCGTCGCGGCGATGACCTCCGACACCGCCGTGCTGCTCTCGGCCCGCTTCGTCCAGGGCGCCGCCTGCACCGCTGCGGGCGTCGTCGTCACCGCCATCGTCCGCGACCTCTACAGCGGCAAGCGGCTCGTCACGATGCTCGCGAACCTCGCCGTGATCGTCTCGGTCTTCCCGATCCTGGTGCCCTCCGTCGGCGCGCAGCTGACCAAGGTGATCGACTGGCGCGGCTCCTTCCTCGCGGTCGCCGCCTGGGGAGCGCTCGCGACCGTGATCGCGCTCCTGGTGCTGCCCGAGACGCTGCCCCGCGAGCGGCGGCACCAGGGCGGGCTCGGCCCGTCGCTGCGCAACTCCTTCGGGATGCTCCGCCGGCCGCGCGTGCTGGCGCTCGCCGCCGCCTCGGCCGCGGGCTGGTCGGTCGGCTTCGCGTATCTCGCGACCGCTCCCTTCCTCTACACGAACGTCTACGCCGTCGGGCCCGACCTGTACGGGCTGCTGTTCCTGGTCACCTCGCTCGTGACTATCGCGGTCGGGCAGACGACGGGACGGGTGATCGTGCCGCGGTTCGGACCCCGGTTCGCGATGTCCGCCTCGGCGATCGTCACGGCGCTCGGCGCCGTCGTGGTCGCGGTGCTCGCGCTCACCGGCACGCAGCCGCTGCTCGTCGTCGTCGGCGCGCTGACGTTCGCGCTGGCCGGCCGCTCGCTCGGCTTCGCCCCGGTGCAGTACCTCTCGCTGCAGGGCCCGTCGAGCGAGGCGGGCAGCGTCACGGCGATCCTCGGCACGGTCAGCTTCACGGCGGCCGGACTGGTGATGCCGGTGATGGGCGCGTGGGCCGAGATCTCGCTGATCCCGTTCGCGATCCTGCTGCTGCTCGCGGGCCTGGTCGAGGGCGGCGTGGCGCTGCTGTTCCGGCCGGGCTCGCGGCGCTTCGATCCCGGGGCGCAGCGGCTCGAGGACGAGCCGGCGGGGGCCGCCCCATCGGCCGGCCCCCGCGCGCACGACGAGAAGAGCTGAGATGACCCTCCGGGAAGGAACCACCGTGGAACTGCGCTCCGGCGACTACACCCTCCGCGTCGAGGCGGGCGGCCTCGAGGTGCTCAAGGGCGAGCGCGTCCTCTACGCGAACGACCGGCCGCTGCGCGTCACGGTCAAGACCGTCGCCGCGATCAGCGAGTACTCCGGCGCGCCCTATGACGACGTCTCGCTGTCGGAGGGGGCGATCACCGCGAGCGGGACGATCACCGTCCGCTCCGGGTCGGCCTTCGCCGTCACCGACGTCTGGCGCGTCGCGGGCTACGGCTTCTCCGTGCACCGCGACGTCGAGGTGCTGGCGGCCGGCGGCGACCTCGGCTTCTCCACCGCCGTCTCGCTCGGGCTGACCGGGTCCGACGACCTCCGCGACTACGAGTGCTTCGCCCCCGGCGCCTGGTACCGCGACAACGCCTTCGGGCCCGCCGACGCGATGGGCCGCGACCCCGGCAGCGAGTACTTCTGGCGCACCGAGACGCACTACGCGCTGCCGCTGTTCGCCGCGCAGAGCCTCGCGACCGGCGAGACCGTGGCGCTCTCGCGCTGGGCGGCCGACGCGACGCTGCCGCGCCTGGACGTGGTCCGCTCGGAGAACTTCACCGACCCGGAGTGCACCGTCGGCTCGATCGGCCTGAGCCGCCCGCAGGGCACGACGCTGAACTACCTCTACTACGGCTTCGGCGTGCGGACCCCGCTCGACGTGCCGCCCGCGGGCCTGTCGATCGACTACGTCCACCCGGGCGCCGACGGCGAGCGCCCGATCGACAACCCCTACTCCGGCCTCGACTACGACGCCGCCCCGAAGGCCCTGCAGCGGGTGAACCACCCGGTCGAGGTCGGCTTCCGCCAGCGCTACGCCGTCGCGGTCGACCTCGGTCGGTACGACGACTTCGCGACGATGATGCGCGCCACCTGGCGCAGCACCTACGCCCGGCTCCGCGACGACCTGTTCGAGGTCGACAACGAGCGGCACTTCCACCACGGCATGGCGATCCTCCAGCGCCTCACCCGCCGCTACGGCGACTCCTGGGGCCTGCCGTTCGCCTGCCAGCTGCCGGACCTCGACGTCTCGAGCGTCTCCTTCCAGTTCGGCTTCGTCGGGCAGCAGCCGGGCATCGGCTACCAGCTGCTGCGCTACGGCGACCGCGAGGGCGTGCCGGAGGCGTTCGAGCAGGGCGTCGGCATCGTCGATTTCTGGGCGCGGACCGCGCTGCCCGAGTCGGGCCCGCCGCGGATGTGCTTCAACCCCTCGCTCGGCGGCTTCGAGCCGTACCCGCACTACCTGCGGATGCTCGCCGACGGCGTCGAGGCGATCCTCGACGCCTACCTGCACCTGCGCGACCTCGGCGACGAGCGCCCGCTCTGGCTCGAGTTCTGCCGGCGGACCGCCGACTGGCTGCTCGAGGTGCAGGACGCCGACGGCAGCTTCCACCGCGCCTACAACGCCGACGGCTCGGTGCGGATGGACTCGCGCTCGAACACCCCGAGCGTGATCCGCTTCCTCGTGCAGCTGCACCTCGTGACGGGGGAGGGGCGCTACCGCGCGTCCGCCGTGCGCGCCGGCGAGTGGTCGTTCGCGAACATCCACCGCACGCTGGAGTACCGCGGCGGCACCTGCGACAACGCCGACATCCAGGACAAGGAGGCGGGCATCTACGGACTGTTCGGCTTCCTCGCGCTGTACGACCTGACGGAGGAGCCGCGCTGGCTGGAGGGCGCCGTCCGCGCCGCCGACTACACGGAGACCTGGACCTACGCGTGGTCCTTCCCGGTCCGCGCGCCCTGGGCGCATCCCTTCAACCGGTACTCGATCAGCGGACAGAGCATCATCACCCTCGGCGGCGGCGCCGACGTCTACATGGCGGCCTGCTCGTACAGCTACTACCGACTGCACCTGATCACGGGCGACGAGCACTACCTCGATTTCGCCGAGTTCCTGCACCGCAACACCCGCCAGTCGACCGACGTCGACGGCAGCATCGGCTACGCGATGCCCGGCCTCGGCCACGAGAGCGGCGACTTCGCGACCCAGACCCTGCGCAGCCACCACCACTGGCTGCCCTGGTGCACCTTCGTCGAGGTCGACCCGGCCTCGCGCCTGCGCGACACCTTCGGCGTCTACGAGATCGCCGACGCGCAGCGCCTGCCCGCCGCCGAGCGGGCGGCCCGCAACCGCGTCTACGACCGCTACGGGCACTCGCGGAGCTGACCCACCCACCGCATCCTGCTCGCGTCTCGTCCTCACGTCGACGCAGCCGCACGGCGGGTCCGGCGGCCAGCCGGGACGACGCCCGGTGCGCTGCTCCGCCTCCGTCGGCGTACCGGAGCTCGTGCCGCGTGCTGCAGCCGTACCCTCCGCAGTGCCCTCAGCCGCGCCACTCCACGTCCACGCGCACCGCCTCCGCACCGAGCTCCAGCCCGCCCGACACCTCGCGCCCGTCGACGCGCAGCACCGCGTCGCGCAGCGTGCGCACCCGCGTCCCGCCCGCCGGTGCCAGCCACTCCGCGCTCGGCACCCGCCGCACCCGCAGCGACGCCCGCCCCGGCGACCACTCCAGCCGGTCCACGACCACCCCGCCGCGCGCGCGCAGCCCCGTCGCGGCACCCCGCGCCCACGCGGACGGCAGTGCCGGCAGCACCGTCAACGTCTCGTCATCCGATCCCAGCAGCATCGCCGCCACGAGCCCCGGCAGTCCGCCACTGGCGTCGAGGTTGAAGATCCGCCCCGCGTCGTGCCGGGTCGTCAGCGTCGGTGACCAGTGCTCGACCGCGAGCCACTCCGCGCAGGTCAGCGCCGCGTCCCCGTCACCCAGCGCCGCCGCCGCGACGCCCACCTGCACCAGCCCGAACGCCATCTCCATCCGCCCGGGAGGAGCGGTCGGCGCCTCGGCCCGCCACGCGATCTTCGCCGCCACCGTCGCCGCCGCGGCGGCCCGCAGCCGCACCGCGGAGGCGCCGGGGCCCTCGAAGGCCGCGTCGCCCGCGTACCAGAGCGGGTACAGCTGCGACGCGTGCCGGTGCGCGATCTCCTCCGCGAACCGCGGGTCGATCCACTCCGCCAGCGTGCCGTCCTCGGCGACCCGGTACTCCGGCAGCTCCGCCACCACCCGCGCCCAGCGCTCGTCGAGCGAGTCGTCGCCGCGGGCCCGGCCGAGCAGCGCCGTCGCCCGCGCGGCGTCCCGCAGCACGGCGACGTCGATCGTCGCATCGACCGCTATCGGCGAGCGCGCACCACCCGGTGTGTTCTCGGGGGAGTAGGAGGGGACGATCCGGCGCACCCCGTCGACCACGGTCGTCCCGGTCTCGGCGAAGCGCAGCACGCCCTCGGCCAGCTCCCACAGCCGGTCGTCGACGATGCCGCGGTCTCCCGTGGCCGCGACGGCGTCGGCGGCCAGGCGCAGCACCCAGCCGCCGCAGCCCGTCCAGAAGAGGTGCGGGAAGCTCGCCGCGAAGTGGTCGGCGCGGCCGTGGGTCGACATCCGCGACGGCAGGAGCATCCCCTCCGCCCCGTAGACGAGGCGCGCGTTGTCGCGGTAGTCGTCGAGGTGCGGGAGCACCAGCTCCAGGATCGACAGCGCCAGCTCGGGCGTGCCGGTCGGGATCATGCCCGCCATCGCGCCGTTCTGGACGTTGCCGTTCAGCGTGTAGTCGGCCGACCACGCCGGCCGCCAGGTGCCCTGCCAGACGCCCTGCAGCGTCGGCGGCAGCTCGCCGGTCGACGCGACGATGTTCGCGCGGCCGCTGAGGTACGCGAGCTCGACGACGCGGCGGAGCGCGCCCTCGTCGCCGGCGCGGGCCTCCTCCCAGAGGTCCTCGGTGAGCACCGCGGAGGAGGCTCCGGCGAGATCGAGGGAGGAGGCGCCGACCAGCCGGCCGTGCCCGTGGCGCTGGGCCTCGCGCAGCTCCGCCCACGAGGCGTCGCCGCTCGTCGGCTCGCCGCCCGCACGCTCCCGGCCCGTCGGCTCGCCGCCCGCCAGCGACAGATCGACGCGGAGGAGCGCGCCCGCCCCGGCCGCGACCGGCACCGTCGAGCGGGTCACGACGCCCTCCACGTCCCACGGCGCCCCGGTCGCCGCGGTGACCGTCGCGCGGATCCGCTCGCCCCCGGTCTCGGCGCTCCCGGTCCCGGCGACGGCCAGCAGTCGCCCGACCGCACCGCCCTCGACCGTCGCCTCGACCACGGCCGACGCGTCCGGCACGCCCGTGTCGAAGGAGGTCGCGTCCCCGGCGCCCAGCCCGAGCTCGACCGTGCTCTCGCCGTCGCGCTCCGACTCCACCCGCAGCCGGACGCTCTCGCCCCCGTGCGGAGCGATCAGCCGCACCGCGTGCCGCCCGCCGTCGAGGTCGGTCCACTCGACCGCGACCTCGCCCAGCAGCGGGTCGAGCAGGCGCCGGCTCGACGCGACCCCGCCGGCCGTGCGGATCGACAGCGTCGCGCACAGCCCGAGCGGATCGGTCCAGATCAGGCCGCCGTCGTAGCCGCTCGCCCGCGCCCCGCGCTCGAGCAGGTCGCTCGCCGCGTCGGCGTCCCCGGCCAGCAGGGCACTCCGCAGCTCGTCCCGCACCGGGGCGAGGTCCGGGGCGGCGGGCCGCGCGTTGACGGGGAGGAAGTAGCGCTCGTGCGCCAGCGAGACGGTGAGCGCGTCGGCCGGGCCGTGCACCACGGCGCCGACGCGGCCGCTGCCGACGATCAGGCCCTCCTCCCAGGTCGGGGCCGCAGTGGCGGTGACGAGGGTGGGCGTGCGCGACAGTGCGCCGGCGATCGGGGCGATGATCGGTTCCTTTCGGGCTCGCGGGAGTGCCTGATATGTTGCGTGGACCCTCAAATTACCTCTCCCGGTGCGACGGCGCGCGGGAGTCGAGAGTTAGGAATCCGCGATGACGCGACCGATCACCCTCTTCACCGGCCAGTGGGCGGACCTCCCCTTCGAGGAGGTGGCCCGCCTCGCGGGGGAGTGGGGCTACGACGGCCTCGAGATCGCCTGCTGGGGCGACCACATCGACGTCGCCCGCTGGGACGACGCGGAGTACGTGCAGAGCCGCAAGGACATCCTCGAGCGCAACGGCCTCCAGGTCTTCGCGATCTCGAACCACCTCACCGGCCAGGCGGTCTGCGACGACCCGATCGACGAGCGCCACCGCGACATCCTCAGCGACCGCGTCTGGGGCGACGGCGACCCCGAGGGCGTCCGGCAGCGCGCCGCCCAGGACCTCAAGGACACCGCCCGCTTCGCCGCCGCGCTCGGCGTGACGCAGGTCAACGGCTTCTCCGGCTCGTCGATCTGGAAGGGCGTGGCCATGTTCCCGCCCGCCTCCGACGAGTGGATCGCCGCCGGCTACCAGGACTTCGCGGACCGCTGGAACCCGATCCTCGACGTCTTCGAGGAGGTCGGCGTCCGCTACGCGCTCGAGGTGCACCCGAGCGAGATCGCCTACGACTACTGGACCGCCAAGCGCACCCTCGAGGCGATCGGCCACCGCGCCTCGTTCGGCTTCAACTTCGACCCGTCGCACTTCGTCTGGCAGCAGCTCGACAGCGTCGCGTTCGTGCTCGACTTCGCCGACCACATCTTCCACGTGCACGTGAAGGAGTCGGTCACCAACCTCGACGGCCGCAACGGCGTCCTCGGCTCGCACCTGCCGTGGGCGAACCCGCGCCGCGGGTGGACCTTCGTCTCGACCGGGCACGGCGCCGTCCCGTGGGAGCCGGTGTTCCGCGCGCTCAACGCGATCGGCTACACCGGCCCGACCAGCGTCGAGTGGGAGGACGCCGGCATGGACCGCCTCGACGGCGCCCCCGAGGCCCTGGCCTTCGTGCGGAAGCTCAACGCGATCACGCCGCCGGCCGACGCCTTCGACGCGGCGTTCTCGACCTCGCGCGACTGACCGCCCGCCGCCCGCCTGCATCCCGGAGGCCGGAAGGACCGACTGCCCGCGAGGGCCGTCCGGGCCTCCCGGCCTCCGTCGTGCTGCGAGCACGTCCGCAACCGGGGCCGGGACGCTGCAGCGGGCGCCGAACGGGCCGGAGCGGGCGATCCGCCCTCGATCGCCGACGTGATCCAGGTCGGTCTCGGCGGCGGGCCCCCCGCCCCGACCCGGCGGCTCGCCGGGAACGACGGGACGGCCGGCCCCCCGCAGGGAGCCGGCCGTCCGGCCTCGCAGGATCTACAGGCCCTGGGAGAGGCGGTAGTACGCCGCGTTCGAGCGGATGTCGGACTCGAAGCCGCGGAGGGTGGTCGACTCGTCGATCACGAGGAGCTCGACGCCGGCGATGCGGGCGAAGTCCTCCCACGCCTCCAGCCCGATCTGCGTCGTCATCACCGTGTGGTGCGCGGCACCGGCGGTGATCCAGGCGGCGGCGCTGGTGCCGAAGTCCGGGGCGGGCTGCCAGACGGCGCGGCCGACGGGCAGGTGCGGGAGCGTCTGGGGCGGCTCGACGTTCCGGACCTTGTTCGCGACCAGGCGGAAGCGCTCGCGCACGTCGCTCAGGGCGACCACCACGGCGGGGCCGGCGTCGGCGGTGAAGACCAGGCGCACCGGGTCCTCGCGGCCGCCGATGCCCAGCGGGTGGATCTCGAGCGAGGCGCGCTTCGATGACAGGGACGGCGACACCTCGAGCATGTGCGCGCCGAGGATGAGCTCCTCGCCGGGCGTCATGTCGTAGGTGTAGTCCTCCATCAGGCTCGTGCCGCCGGGCAGGCCGGCGCCCATCACCGCGGCGATGCGGATGAGGACGGCCGTCTTCCAGTCGCCCTCTCCGCCGAAGCCGTAGCCGTCGGCCATGAGGCGCTGCACGGCGAGTCCGGGGAGCTGGCGGAGTCCGCCGAGGTCCTCGAAGCTGTCGGTGAACGCCTCGAAGCCGCCCTCCTCCAGGAACGAGCGCAGGCCGATCTCGACCGCGGCGCCGTAGCGGAGCGACTCGTGGCGCTCGCCGCCGGGGAGCAGCTCGGGGACCACGTCGTAGCTCTCGACGTACTCCGCGACGAGGGCGTCGATCTGCTCGGAGGTGGCGGCGTCGACGCGCTCGACGAGCTCGTTCACTCCCCAGGTGTTGACGCTGACGCCGAGGCGGATCTCGGCCTCGGTCTTGTCGCCCTCGGTGACGGCGACGTTGCGCATGTTGTCGCCGAAGCGGGCGACCTTCATGCTCTGCGAGGCGGACCAGCCGGCGGCCGCGCGCGACCAGGTGCCGATGGCCTCGGTGACGCGGGCGTCGCTCGCGTGGCCGACGACCGTCTTCCGGGGCACGCTCATCCGGCTGAGGATGTAGCCGTGCTCGCGGTCGCCGTGCGCGGCCTGGTTGAGGTTCATGAAGTCGAAGTCGATGTCCTGCCACGGCAGGGCGACGTTCGCCTGGGTGTGGAAGTGCAGCAGCGGCTTGGCGAGCGCGTCGAAGCCGTGGATCCACATCTTCGAGGGGCTGAAGGTGTGCATCCAGGTGATGACGCCCACCACGGAGTCGTCGGAGTTCGCCTCGATCATGGTGCGGCGGATGGCGTCGGAGCTCTTCAGCACCGGCTTCCACTCGACGGTCACGGGGATCGCGCCCGCCTCGTTCAGCTGCGCGACGACGGCCTGCGACTGCTCGGCGACCTGGCGGAGGGTGTCCTCGCCGTAGAGGTCCTGGCTGCCGGTCAGGAACCAGACGGTGCGGGTGGCGAGGTCGGGGATGATGCTCTGGTACACGCTCATGCGATGGCTCCGGTGGGGTTCTGTCCGTAGACGTTCTGGTAGCGGTCGAACAGGGCGTCGATCGACTCCTGCGGGATGGGGACGAGCTCGCCGCCCTGGCGCGCGAGGTGCACGGTGCGGGCGACGTCCTCGGCCATGACGGCCGCCTTGACGGCGTCCTTCGCGTCCTTGCCGATGGTGAAGACGCCGTGGTTCTGCATCAGGACCGCGCGCGAGCGGTGCCCACTGAGGGTCGCGACGATGCCGCGGCCGATGGAGTCGTCGCCGATGATCGCGAACGGGCCGATGGGGATCTCCCCGCCGAACTCGTCGGCCATCGCGGTGATGACGCAGGGGATCGACTCGGCGCGGGCCGCCCACGCGGTCGCGTAGGTGGAGTGCGTGTGCACGACTCCGCCGACCTCGGGCATCTCGCGGTACACGTAGGCGTGCGCCGCGGTGTCGCTGGAGGGGCTGCGGTCGCTGCCGGGGGTGCCGGGGACGACGTTCCCGTCGAGGTCGCAGAGGATCATGTTCTCGGGCGCGAGGTCGTCGTAGGAGACGCCGCTGGGCTTGATCACGAAGAGGTCGGCGCCGGGCACGCGGCCCGAGATGTTGCCGCCGGTCCAGATGACGAGGCCGTAGCGGACGAGCTCGGAGTGCAGCCGCGCGACGTCCTCGCGGACGCGGGCGATCGCCTCCTCGACGGCGGGGGTCTGGGTGGTCATGCGGTGGCTCCCTGGTTCTGCGGGTCGGTGAGGGTCTCGACGGCGGTCTGCTCGACGGCGAGGCCGGCGCGGTAGCGCTCGAGGTAGGCGGAGAAGCCGGCGACGTCGTCCGCGTCGGGGGCGACGGTCTCGAAGCCGGAGTCGCCGAAGACCTGATCGGTGAGGTACGCGTCGAGCGCGACTCCGCTCTGCAGGCGGTAGGCGGCGAGCACCGCCATGCCCCACGGGCCGCCCTCGGAGGCGGTCGCGGCGACCGAGACGGGGGCGTCGAGCGCGCCGGCGAGGAAGCGCTGGGCGACCCCGGCGGTGCGGAACATGCCTCCGTGCGCGAACATCTCGTCGATCCGGACGCCCTCGCCTGCGAGGACGCGCATGCCCAGAGCCAGCGTGCCGAACACGCCGTAGAGCTGCGCGCGCATGAAGTTGGCGAGCGTGAGGCGCGAGTCGGGGGTGCGCACGACGAGCGGGCGGCCCTCGACGAGCCCGGCGATCGGCTCGCCCGCGAGGTGGTTGTAGGCGAGCAGTCCGCCCGCGTCCGCCTCGCCCTCGAGCGCCTCGGCGAAGAGGGTGCCGTAGACGGCGTCGCTGTCGGAGGGTCCGCCGGACGCGGCGGCGAACCGCGAGAACAGGCCGACCCAGCCGGCGAGCTCGCTGGCTCCGTTGTTGCAGTGGACCATCGCGACGAGGTCCCCGGCGGGAGTCGCGACGAGATCGAGCTCGTGGTGCACGCTCTCCAGCGGGCCCTCGAGGACGACCATGGCGAAGATGCTGGTGCCGGCGCTGACGTTGCCGGTGCGCGGGGCGACGGAGTTGGTCGCCACCATGCCGGTGCCGGCGTCGCCCTCGGGCGGGCAGGCGGGGGCGCCGGGTCGGAGGGAGCCGGTGGGGTCGAGCAGGAGCGCGCCCTCGGCGGTGAGCGAGCCGGCGTCGGCGCCCGCGGGGAGCACGGCGGGCAGCAGCTCGCGCAGCGGCTTCACGGCGCCGGCCGCGCGCTCGTCGTAGAGGTCGACGACGCGCTGGTCGTAGTCGCGGGTCGCCGGGTCGGTCGGGACCATGCCGGAGGCGTCGCCGACTCCGAGGACCTTCTCGCCGGTGAGGCGCCAGTGCACGTAGCCGGCGAGGGTGGTGAGGAAGTCGATCCGCTCGACGTGCGGCTCGGAGTCGAGGACCGCCTGGTGCAGGTGCGCGAGCGACCAGCGCAGCGGGATGTTGGCACCGAACAGCTCGGTGAGCTCGGCCGACGCGGGCCCGGTGCTGGTGTTGCGCCAGGTGCGGAAGGGGACGAGCAGCCCGCCGTCCGCATCGAAGGGGAGGTAGCCGTGCATCATCGCCGAGACGCCGAGCGCCCCGACGGAGGAGAGCTGCACGCCGTGTCGCGACGAGGCGTCGGCGACGAGGTCCGCGTAGGCGGCCTGGAGGCCCGCGTGGACGGCGTCGAGGGAGTAGGTCCAGCGGCGGTCGACGAACTGGTTCTCCCACTCGTGGCTGCCGACGGCGAGGACCACGGACGGGTCGGCCGCGTCGACCAGGCACGCCTTGATCCGGGTGGAGCCGAGCTCGATGCCGAGGGCGGTGGCGCCGCTCGTGATCACGTCGGCGGGGGTGGGCCTGCGCTGGTCCATCATGCTCCTCGCTCGGGCGATGTGACCGTTCACAAAGCCCCGGGTCAGCGTAGGCGAAACGGCTCGGGGTCGGCAAGCGAGGGGCCGGCCGACAGGGTCCAACTGCTGCTCCTCCTCCGCCGCAAGCCCCTTCCGCCGGGGCCGCCCGCTTGGTCGCATGAGGCATGCGTGAGATCAGACTCGTCAGACTCGTCACCCGCCTCGAGAACGCCGCCGCCCTCGATCCGCTCGTCGGCCGGGTGAAGCGGGCCGTGAACGCGGTGGTCCGGCCGCAGCCGGTGCGGGACGTGCTGCACGGCGTCCCGGTCGGCCACCCCGTCCATCCGCTGCTTGTCCTCGTGCCCACCGGCGCCTGGGTGTCGGCGGCGGTGCTCGACCTGCTGCCGGGGAACCAGCGCGCGGCGCGGACCCTCGTCGGCGTCGGCGTGATCAGCGTCCTGCCGACCGCCGCCTCCGGCTTCACCGACTGGTCGGAGCTGCACGAGCAGCAGACCCGCGTCGGGCTGGTGCACTCGGCGGCCAACGTGGTCGCGACGGGCCTCTACGCCGCGTCGTGGGTGCAGCGCCGCCGCGGGCGCACCACGAGCGGGAAGGTGCTCGGGATGCTCGGGCTCGCCGTTGTGTCAGGCGGCGGCTACCTGGGCGGCCACCTCAGCTACCGGCAGGCGGCGGGGGCGAACCACGCGGAGGACGTGCCGCACCGCTTCCCCTCCGGCTGGCAGGAGCTCGGCGCCCTGGCGGACCTGCCCGAGCGCACGCCGGTGAGGAGGGAGGTCGCGGGCCTCCCCCTGCTCGCCTTCCGGCGGGGCGAGCGGATCGACGTGCTCTCGAACGTCTGCAGCCACCTCTCGGGCCCGCTCGACGAGGGCGAGGTCTCGGCGGACGGCTCGGGCGAGCCGTGCGTCGCCTGCCCGTGGCACGGCAGCGCCTTCTCGCTCGAGACCGGCGAGGTGCTGCGGGGGCCGGCCACCTCGCCGCAGCCGCGGTTCGAGACGCGGGTGCGCGAGGGGCGCGTGGAGGTGCTGCTGCCGCACGCGGGGTGAGGCGGGGGCCGGTCAGGAGGCGGCGGCCGCCCGGCGCACGCCGTCGAGCGTGTCGAAGACGGCGGCCGTGTCGTCGAGCGTGCGGAGCGGATGCTCGAGCAGTCCGGCGGCGATCGCGCGCGTGACCTCGCGGAGCATCGGGACGTACCCGTGCCCCTCCCGCTCGACCTCGCAGCGGCGCGCGGTCGGGCCCTCCGGTCCGTACCCGTGCACGGTCAGCCCGGAGGCGAACCAGAAGCCGGGGTCGATCCCGATCCAGCCGGTGCTGCCCGAGACGGTGGCGGTGCCGGCGAGGAACTCGACCATCGAGCTCGCGCCCTGCGCGAACCGCCCGTCGCCGTACTCGAGGGTGAAGTGCGTGCTCAGGTCGATCCCCTGCTCGTCGATCACGCCGGAGGCGACCACGCCGAGCGGCTCCCCGAGCATCAGGTGCGCGAGAGTGACCGGGTAGATCCCCTGGTCGAGGAGCGAGCTGCCGCCGGGCTGCCAGCGGCTGGAGCCGTCGCGCGGGAACGGCGCTCCGAACGCCGCCTGCACGGCGCGCACCTCGCCGATCTCCCCGGAGTCGACGATCCTGCGCACGAGGGCCGTCAGCGGCGTGAACGCCATCCACATCGCCTCCATGAGGAAGACGCCCGAGGAGCGCGCGATCTCCGCCAGAGCGCGGACCTCGGCGGCGTCGAGCCCCAGGGGCTTCTCGCAGAGGACGTGCCGACCGCGCCGCAGCGCCTCCGCGGCCAGCGCGAAGTGGGTGACGTGGGGCGTGCCGAGGTAGACGGCGTCGATGTCGGCGTCGAGCATCGCCGAGTAGTCGGTGAAGCGGTGCGGGACGGAGAACCCGTCGCCGAAGCGCGCCGCGCTCACGGCGGTGCGGGAGGAGACGGCGACGAGCTCGGCCCCGGAGACCAGGGCCAGGTCGCGCGCGATCTGCTGCGAGACAGGCCCCGTCCCGGCGACGCCCCACCGGACCGGACCGGTCATCGCCGCCGCCCCCGCATCCGTCAGGCCGCCGGGGTCTCGAGGAGCGTGACCCGCACCGCGGTCACGCCGTGCGCCCCGAGGATCATGAGCCGCTCGTCCCCGTTGAGGATCCGCCCCTCGACCCAGGCGCCGTCCTCGAGCCGCAGCTCGCGCAGGCTGTCGATCTCGACCACGACGCCGTCCCGGCTGAAGTCGATCATGGTCTGCTGCCCGACGGCGAGGTACTCGAGCGGACCGGTCTGCAGCACGATCCCGAAGGCCCGCGAGTCGGCGGGTGAGGGGGCGTGCGCGGTGGGCAGGTTCTCGTCGGGCAGCGGCGCCGGCTCGGGGAGCCGCACGCCGACGTCGAGGAGGAGGTCCGCCAGCATCGCCGGCGCGCTGCGCACGACGACGGTCGTCTCGCCGATCCGGCCGGTGAGCGAGACCGTCCCGGCGTCCAGGGCGAAGCCGATGATCCGGTCCTCCCGCTGCGCCTGGAGGATCTGCGGGGCCAGGGCGATCAGCTGCCGGAAGGCGCCGTGGAGCTGGCTGCCCTCGCGGACGTCGTCGACGCCGAACACGTGGTAGCCGAAGGCGTCGTACCCGCCGACCGCGCGGAAGGCGTCGCCGGTCAGCACGCGGGCCTCGGGGATGAAGAGCGGGTTGTCGGGCGCCGAGTACTCGCGCATGACCGGCTCGCTGGAGGGGACGTAGATGTCGGGCGACACGAAGTCGAGGGCCGGGCCCGCGACCCGCCACACGCCCCGCATCCGCGCGGTCGGACCGCCGCTGGGGTACTGCCCCGGCGAGTCCTGCCCGGGCTGCGGGCCGAGCCACGCGTTCGCATAGGCCGGCAGCGCCAGGACCCTCTTCCCGGCCGCGGCCAGCGAGCCGAGGTAGCTGCCGTAGCCCCACGACATGAAGACCTCGTCGGCCACCGGGTCGTCGTCGCCGAACCGCTCCTGCCACGATCCGCCGTCCTGCCGGGAGCGGGCGAAGAGGGCGACGATGTCGTCGTGGAAGCCGTCGGGGTCCTCCGCCACGGCCTGCACGAGGGCGGCCGGGACGGGCGAGAGCCAGGCCTGCTGCGCGGTGGCGGAGAGGTCGCGGCTCGCACCGAGCAGGCCCACCTCGTTCTCCACCTGCATCAGGATCACCGTGTGCTGCTCGTCCACCCGGGCGAGGTGCTCCATCAGCGCCGTGTAGGCCCGCTCGTCCGCGCGGCGGAGCTCCTCCGAGAACACCGACAGGCCGGGCCGGGGCATCGAGCCCTCGTAGGTGAGGGGCGCGCGCATCGGAGCCGGGCCGCGGTCGGAGCGGGGGAAGCGCGCCGTGTCCCTCCGCACCCAGGTCGGCGCGTAGGTGGAGAGGGCGTTCTTGAAGGCGCCGAACCAGATCACGACGAGCCGGACGCCCGCGGAGCGCGCGCCGTCGAGCAGCGCGTCGACCACGGTGAAGTCGAGCTCGCCCTCGACGGGCTCCACCTGGTCCCAGCCGACGGGGGCGACGATCGAGTTCATCCCCGAGGCGCCGATGGCGGACCAGACCGCGTCCATGTGGCGCGGGTCCGAGGGGCTGGAGTTGTGGAGCTCGCCGCCGAGGCAGAGGAACGGCGCGCCGTCCACGATCAGCTGCACGGGGCTGCCCGTGCGGTCGAGGCGGGGGAGGCCGGTCATCGGGGATCCTGTCGTCGGAGTGGTCATCGGGTCAGCTCCTCGGCGATGCGGCGGGCGCCGCGCACGGCCAGGGCGACGCCGGTGAGCGTCGGGTTGCAGGCCGTGGCCGTGGGGATCACGCCGTTGCCAGCGACGAACAGGCCGGGGTGGCCCCACACCTGGCCCGTCGGGTCGCAGACGGAGGTGCCGTCGTCGGTCTCGCCCATGCGGACGCTGCCCTGGTAGTGCAGGGAGGCGCCGGCGGGGAAGACGAGCGGCTCGTCGCCGAGGGGGCGGCCGACGGCCAGCGCCGCGGCGAGGATCGACTCGCGCGCCCGCGCCAGCGTCTCGCGGTCCTTCTCGGTGAGCGTGTAGTGGATGCGGAGGGCGGGCATGCCGTAGTCGTCGGTCTCGTCGTCCGAGAACGCGACGCGGTCGGACGCCTGCAGGTCCTTCGCGCAGAACCAGCCGAGCCCCACGATCGAGCCGGGGATCGTGTCGAACTCCAGCGGCACCGGGGAGGCGTCGAGCTGCATGACCTGGCCGTGGAAGGGGTGCTCGTCGGTGAAGGGGACCCACGAGACGCCGCTCTGCGCGGTGATCGCGGTGTCCGCCTCCGACGCGGTGGCCACCTCCGGGACGTCGGTGAGGATCGCGCCGTGCACCATCTGGGGCTGGTCGTTGAGGTAGCGGCCGAGCGCCTCGGGCCGGACTCCGGAGTTGTGGAGGACCTGGGGCGTGCGGAGGCTGTCCGCGGCGACGACGACGAAGCGCGCGGCGACGCGGTGCTCGGCTCCGCTGCGGAGGTCGCGGACCAGCACGCCGGAGGCGGCTCCCTCCTCGGTGAGCACCCGGACGACGAGCGACTCGTCGTAGAGGGTGAAGCTCTCGTTCTCGCGGGTGGCGTCGCCGAAGACGACGTCGGATCCGGACCAGATCAGCGAGCCGTCCTCGGTGCGGCGCACGGCGAGCGGCATCGGCTGGACGCGGCGGTCGGGCGCGCGGCCCTCGTCGAGCGCGGCGGAGAGCCGGGCCCGCACGTCACCGGCGAGCGGGGCGTCGCCGAGCGCGTCGGCGGTGACGGAGAGGAGCCGCTCCGCCTCGTCCAGGAGCTCGTCGAGGTCGGGGAGGAAGGCGATCCGCTCGCTGTCGCCGGGGCGCGGGCAGGCTCCGGTCCAGTGGGCGGCCATGCCGCCGACGTTGCTCGACATGGCGGCGGCGGGGAGGCCGTCCTCGCCCGGCTGCTGCCAGCCGTCGGCGAGGAGGAAGGTGCCGGCGCGCTGCATCCGCGCGGCGTCGGTCGCGTAGTCGTCCATGGTGTCCGTCGACTGCGCGTCGCCCTGGGGGCGGGGCCCCTCGGACCGGCGCTGCGCGCGGGCGCGCTCGTCCAGGTCGGCGATGTTCTTCACGTGGGTGCCGGGCGGGTCGCTGATCGTCGGTCCGACCTCGAACAGCGCGACCACCGCTCCAGGAGCGCGCTCGCTGAGGATGCGAGCGTAGGCGGCACCGGCGGGCCCGCTGCCCACGATCGCGACGTCCACCCGGTCCGGGTATCCGCGCGAGGTGTCCGTGTCGTTCGTCATGCCGAGCCTTCCGCAGCCGTGCCGAGGGGGCGGGAGAGCTCCGTCGGTCGACAGCCAACTTATGTGCCTGAGGTACTTATCCGCAAGGACGGATACACGATCCGCCCCCGATCACGGGCCGATGCGCCCGCTGAGGCGCTCGGGGACTTACGCTCGGGACGAACCCATGCAGAGCGATCCGTCGGTTCCCCGGGACCTGTCCGGGGCGGGAGCGGATCGCGGACCGGAGGACCGATGTCGCTGGAATCGAGAGCGCCCCTGCTCGACGAGGACCGGGCGCCCCTCCTCGGCGGATTCGAGGTCTCCCGCGGATCCGTCGCGCCGACCCTCGAGGCCGCTCCGCTCGCGGCCCTGATCGAGCTCGTGCGGACGGGCCGGGCCGGCACGCGTCCCGAGCTGGTCGCCGTGAGCGGCCTGAGCCGCAAGGTCGTCACCCAGCGGATCGAGCAGGCGCTCGAGCTGGGGCTGCTGCGCGAGGGCGGGCTGGCCCCGTCCGAGGGCGGGCGGCAGGCGAGGACGCTGGAGTTCGCGTCCGACGCCGGCCACGTCTACGCGGCGGTCATCGGGGCGTCGGAGTTCACCGTCGCGGTCTCGGACCTCGCCGGCACGCTGATCGCGACCGGCCACGAGGACTGGAGCGTGGCGACCGGCCCGCAGGCGACGCTCGAGCGGGTGCGCCTCGCCTTCGAGCGGGTCGCGGCCGAGGCGGGCGTCTCGCGGCCCTGGGGGATCGTCGTGGGCGTCCCGGGTCCGGTCGAGTTCGGCTCCGGCCGGCTCGTGGCCCCGCCGATCATGCCCGGCTGGCACGACGTCAACGTGCGCGCCTGGTTCCGCGACCACTACGACGCTCCGGTCTGGGTCGACAACGACGCGAACCTGATGGCCCTCGGCGAGTGGGCCGGAGGCGCCCACCGCGACAGCCGCGACCTGCTGTTCGTGAAGGTCGGGACGGGCATCGGCGCGGCCATGATCATCCGCGGCCGCCTCATCCGCGGCGAGCGGGGCGGGGCCGGGGACATCGGCCACATGCGGGTCACCGACGACCCCGACGCGGTCTGCCGGTGCGGGCGGGCGGGCTGCCTCGAGGCGGTCGCGAGCGGCTGGGCGATCCTCCTGGCCGCCGAGGAGCGCGCACAGGAGAGCCCGTTCCTCTCGGAGATCACAGGCCGCGGGGACGCCGTCGCCCTGGGCGACCTCGGCCGGGGCGCGCAGGAGGGCGATCCGCTCTCGATGGAGCTCCTGACGGGCGCGGGGCGGATCGTCGCGGGAGTCATCGCCAACCTGGTGAACGTGCTGAACCCGGGAGTCGTCGCGATCGGCGGAGGCGTGCTGCGCGGAGGCGAGTACTTCGTCGACCTCGTCACCGACGCCGTGCGGTCCGGCTGCACCGATCTGGTCGCCGAGCGTCTGGTGATCCGCGCGGCGAGCCTGGACCAGCTCGAGGGCGTCACCGGAGCGGCGCTCCTGGCGATCGAGAACGTGCTCGCCCCCGCCGGCCTCATCCAGTGGGTCGGCGAGGGCGTGCCGTTCGGCCACGCCTCGGCGCTGCAGCGCTACGCGGGCGCGTTCAACTGAGTCCGGCGCCGGCGGGGGTGTCGGACCCCTCGTAGCGGAAGCCGGTCAGCTCGGCGGTGCCCGCGAGGACGCCGACCCCGATGATCCGGCCGGTCATGCCGCCGGCCACCTCGGTGGAGACGTAGCGCCCGTCGGCCCGGCCCGTCTCGGTGAAGGCGCCGTCCACGACGACGCCGCCGACCAGGTGGTCCGGTCCGCGGGCCTCGAAGAAGCCTCCCTCGACCGGGAGCGTGCGGATCTCGAGCTCGGCGCCCGCGACGGCCGCGCGCTCGTCGAGGACGACGCGGTGGCCGCCGACCACGAGCACGGTCGTCAGGCGATCGCCCTCGAGCTCGAGCCGGAACTGGTGCCGGCGGTCGATCCTGACGGAGAGGGCCGCCCGTCCGGTCGTGGTGAGAGCGGCGCGCGCGGAGAAGAAGAGGCGGTCCTGCCGGCGCCCGACGAACACCTCGTCGCTCCCGGAACCGGTCAGGGTCCATCCGCGCTCGGAGACCTCGACCACGTCGGCGGGGAACACCTCGTCGCCGATCCAGGTCGGCGGCAGCGCCCCGCCCCGTACCAGGGTCTCGCGGCTCGGCTGCTCGGGCTGCTCGATCGGCGCCATGACGACGGGCCAGCCGTCGACCCACTCGACGGAGGAGGCGAAGGTCTCCCGCCCGAGGACGTGCTACTCCGGGCTGCTCCCTCGCGGCCGGACGGCCAGGTAGACGAGCGCCCACACCCCCGGCGACGTCTCGACCAGGTCGGAGTGGCCGGTGCTCTGCACGGAGGAGGAGGTGCCGCGCTTCGTGAGGATCGGGTTCTCCGGGCCGCCGGTGAACGGCCCGGAGGGCGACGGACCGCGGGCGATCGACACCGCGTGGCCGCGCTCGGTGCCGCCCTCCGCGATCAGCAGGTACCAGGAGCCGTCGTGCTCGAGGACGTGCGGGCCCTCGGGGAACTTGCCGCCGGTCCCCGACCAGAGCAGCCGCGGCTCGGTCAGGACCTCGCCGGTGGCGGGGTCGATCTCGACCTGGGCGATCCCGGTGCGGCCCGCGTAGGTCACGTAGCAGGTGCCGTCGGCGCCCCAGGCGATGTCCGGGTCGATGCCGTCGATGCCCGGGATGCGGATCGCCTCGGACCACGGACCGGCCGCGTCCTCGGCGGTGACGAGCACCTGCCCCTGCTCGTCGGCGACGTTGGTCGTGATCATCCAGAAGCGCCCGTCGTGGTGGCGCAGGGTCGGCGCGAAGATCCCGCCGGAGGGGCCGGTGCCGGTGAGGGGGAGCTGGTCCGGCCGGTGGAGGGCGTGCCCGACCAGCGTCCACGTCCTGAAGTCGGTCGACGAGTGGATCGGCACCCCGGGCGCGTACTCGAAGGTCGAGTTCGCGAGGTAGGCGACGCCGTCCACGACGCAGACCGACGGATCCGGATGGAACCCGGGGACGACGGGGCGCTGGTCGGACGCGGTCATGCGGTGAGCCGGTCCTCGATCGAGTGCAGCAGGGCGTGCTGGCGGCGGACCTGCTCGATCGAGCGGTAGGGCAGGCGGTCGCCCTCGTACTCGCTCGAGAGGTAGCCCGACCACTCGTTGTCGATCAGGGTCCGCAGGATCTCCTCCCACGGGATCTGCCGGTCGACCAGGTCCTCGTCGATGTCGAAGAACTTCGTCTGGATGAAGGCGGTGTAGGGGAGCACCTCCGCGAGGTCGGACATCGGGACGGCGAGGGGCTTGCGCCAGCCCTCGTCCACGGCCTCCTCGCTGAGCCCGTCGTGCTTCGCGGTGGTGATGGTCCGCTGGAAGATGCCGGTGTCGAGCATGAGCCGGAAGTTCGGCGAGCCGGTGCGCTCGATGAACGCGATGTACTCGTCGACCACGGGGTGCTTGATCGGGGTCGGCGCGTGGATCTCCGGGCAGATGACGAGGCCGAGCTCGTGGGCGAGGTCGAGGTTGCGCTCGATGACCTCCTCCCAGATGGGGTGCGGCGTGAGGTCCATCGCGATGACGCCGATCTTGGGACGGATCGTGGTGAAGCCCAGCGTCGATGCGAGCCGGAGGTCGTGGGCGAGCATGCTCGTGCCCTGCTCGGCCGAGAGGTCGCGGTCGCGCCACAGGCGGGAGTCGATCCACGAGCCGTAGTTCGTCGGCTCGAGGCGGTACGTCTCGAGGAGGCGCTGCCACTCGTCGATCCACGCGGTCCCGGGTGTCGGGTACCCGCTGATGTTGCCCTCGCCGAGGATCTCGATGCCGGTCGCACCGAGGTCGGCGATCTCGGCGAACGCGTCCTCGAGGGTGAGGACGGTGTTCATGTCACCGGTGTAGCTGTACAGGGACACCCCGTACTTCAGTGCAGCGCTCATGCGACGATCGTGACCTTCCGCTCGGAGTGGAACACCGACGGCTGGAACTCCGCCGGGATGTAGGGGGCGTGGATCGCGATGTCCACGGCGAGGTCGTGCACGCCGACGGGGAGCCCGCCGGGGTGGGGGACCGTGATGGTCGCGACCTCGTCCAGCTGCCAGCGGACCTCGGCGTCGGTCGCGCGGAGCTCCTGGATGCTGAACTCGCGGCCCTGGAGCGTCCAGCGGGGGACCTCGCGGTCCCACGACAGGTCGCCGACGGTGACGTCGACGCCGTCGATCAGGCTGCCCCAGACGCCCCGGTAGTTGGGCATGCGCAGCGTGAACTGGAAGCCGGTGACGGCACCGTCCTCCTCGACGTTCCGGACGCCCCGGTTCTGGATGAGCTCTCTCTCGAGCATGGTTGTTCTCCTGATCTGTGCAGAGGACCGCTCCGAGCGGGCGGTCCCGATGACGTGTTCGAGGGCCGGTCAGGCCGTGATCGGGGCGTCCCCGGGAGCAGCCTTCTGCTCGTCGAGGAAGCGGCGGCGCTCCGATCGGCGCTCGGCCTGCCGGGCGGGGTCCGGGACCGGCGCCGCCAGCAGCAGCGCCTGCGTGTAGGGGTGGACCGGACGGGAGGTCACCTGGTCGACGTCGCCGGACTCGACGATCTCGCCCCGGCGCATCACGGCGACGCGGTGGCTGATGTGCCGCACCACGGCGAGGTCGTGGGTGACGAAGAGGTACGCGACTCCGGTGCGCTCCTGGATCTCGATGAAGAGGTCCAGGACCCGCGCCTGCGTCGAGAGGTCGAGAGCGCTGACGGGCTCGTCGCAGACGATGAGCTTGGGGTCGAGGCAGAGGGCCCGGGCGATGGCGATGCGCTGGCGCTGGCCGCCGGAGAACTCCCGCGGGTAGCGGCCGGCGGCGTCGGCGGGCAGGTGCACCTGGTCGAGCAGCGCCCGGACGCGCGTCCCGGCGTCCTTCCTGGTGGAGCCGGAGACGAGCAGCGGCTCGGTGAGGATGTCGCTGACCGTCATCGCGGGGTTCAGCGACGTGTACGGGTCCTGGAACACCACCTGGAGGTCCCGGCTGAGGCTCCGCCGGGCGCTCCGGCCGATCCTCGTGATGTCCTTCCCCTCGAAGCGGACGGAGCCCTCGGTGATCGGCGCGAGCCCGAGGACCGCGCGTCCGAGCGTGCTCTTGCCCGATCCCGACTCGCCGACGAGGCCGACGGTCTCGCCGGGGGCGATCGTCATGTCGATCCCGTGCAGGGCGCGGAAGGCGGAGCGGCGTCCGAGGCGGCCCGGGTACTCCACGACCAGGTCCTCCACCTCGAGGACGGGGGTGCCGGCGGTGCCGGACGGGGGCGTCTGCGTGCTCATGCCGGGGTTCCGTCCGTTCCGGTCGCGCGGCCCGGTGCGCCGACCGGAGTGCGCAGCGGGGCGTCCTCGAGCATCGCGGCGAGCAGCGTCTTGGTGTAGTCGTGGCGGGGTGCCGAGAAGAGGGTGTCGGCCGTCGCGGCCTCGATGATCTCGCCGGCCTGCATCACGGCGACCTTGTCGCACAGGTCGGCGACGACGCCGAAGTTGTGGGTGACGAGGAGGACGGCCATCCCGCGCTCGGCCTGGAGGCTGCGCAGCAGGTCGAGGACGTCGGCCTGCACGGTCACGTCGAGCGCGGTGGTGGGCTCGTCGGCGATGAGCAGGTCGGGGTCGCAGGAGACGGCGCCGGCGATGAGGACGCGCTGCGCCATTCCTCCGGAGATCTCGTGCGGGTAGGAGCGGAAGACGCGCTCGGGATCGCGGATCCCGACCCGGTCGAGCAGCTCCAGGGCGGAGGTGCGCGCGGCGCTGCTCGAGAGGCCGAGGTGGTGCCGCATCGGCTCGGTCAGCTGGTACCCGAGGCGGAACGACGGGTCGAGGTTGCTCATCGGCTCCTGCGGGATGTACCCGATGCGCTTCCCGCGGATGCTGTTGCGGGCCTTGGGCGACATCGAGAGCAGATCGAGGCCGTCGAAGGTCATCCGGTCCGCCGTCATCCGCGCCTGGCGGGGGAGGAGGCCGAGGAGGGAGAAGGCGGTCTGCGACTTCCCCGATCCGGACTCGCCGACCAGGCCGAGGATCTCACCGCGCTTCAGGGTCAGGGACACGCCGCGGACGACCTCGGACTCGCCGCCCTCGGCGCGGGGGTAGGCGACCCGCAGCTCGGAGAGCTCCAGAAGGGAGTCGCTCGTGCCGATGGCCGTGGGCACGGTGATCGGGTCGTAGGTCCGGATGGCCGCGGTCGGCGGCACGAGCGCCGCGGCGGAGCGCGAGCGCTTGGCGCGGACCGTGCCGACGTCGGACAGCGCGTCGCGCAGACCGTTGCCGAGGATCGAGAACGCCATGACCGTCAGGATCAGCGCCGCGCTGGGCCAGATCAGGAGGATCGGCGCGTTGTAGACGTTCTGCGACGCGTCGTTGAGCATCAGCCCCCAGCTCGCCCTGTCGCTGGAGCCGAGCCCGAGGAAGGCGATGCCGGCCTCGATGCCGATGCCGGCGCTCGCCAGCAGCGCCGCCTGGACGATGGTCGGCTTGACGACGACGGGGAGGATGTGGCGGCGCAGGATCCGCGAGTCGCGGAGCCCGGACACCTTCGCGGCGTCCACGTAGAGCTCCTCGCGGACTCCGCGGACCGAGGTGCGCACGAGCTGGTAGACGGCGGGGGCGATGAGCACCCCGAAGACGGCGAGGGCGAGGAAGGTGCTCCGGCCGACGCGGGCCAGCACGACCAGCAGCACGATGATCGCGGGCAGGGAGAGCAGCGCTCCGGCGACCCAGGAGGTGACGCCGTCGATCCAGCCGCGGTAGTAGCCGGCGGCCAGGCCGGTCGGCACGCCGATGGCGAGGGCGACGCCGACCACGATCAGGCCGCAGAGGATGCTGGTCCGCGCGCCGTAGAGCAGGCCGGCGAGGATGTCGCGGCCGACGCCGTCGGCGCCGAGCGGGTGAGCCGCGGTGAAGGGCGGGGCCAGGACGTCCGCGAGGCGGGACTCGACCGGGTTGTACGGGGTGAGCAGCGGGGCGCAGACGCCGAGGACGACGACGGCGAGGAGGAAGAGGACGGAGAGGACGGCTCCGGGATCGCGCAGCAGGCGGGGGAGGAATCCGCGGCGGGCAGGCCGCGGTGCGCGGCGCTGCCGGACCGGTCCGGTCGTGACGAGGCCTTCGGTCATGACACACGCACCTTCGGGTTGAGCCATCCCTGCGCCAGATCGACGAGGAGATTGACGAGGACGACGAGGACGACGGTCACGACCACGACTCCGAGCACGATCGGCAGGTCGCCGCGGCCGGCCGCGATGTTCGCGGCGGTCCCGATGCCGGGGATGTTGAAGACCTTCTCGACGACGACCGAGCCGGAGATCGACACGATGAACATCAGCGAGAGGGTCGTGAGCGAGGGGGGAGCCGCGTTCCGCAGAGCGTGGCGGAACAGGATGCTGCCGGAGGGCAGGCCCCGTCCCCGGAGGGTGCGGATGTAGTCGAGCCGGAGGACGTCGATCATCGAGCCGCGGACCTGGAGGGCGACGGCGGCGATGGAGCCGACGGCGAGGGCGATCACGGGGAGCACGATCGAGGCGGCCCAGCCCGAGGGGCTGCTCGCGAACGAGGTGAACCCGGTGGCCGGGAAGACGCGCAGCTGGACCGCGAACAGGAAGGCGAGGATCAGCGCGACGAGGAAGTTGGGGACGGCCTGCACGAAGGTCGAGACGAGCTGCAGGCCGCGGTCGATGATCCCGCCGCGCACGGCGGCGGAGGCGCCGATCAGGGTGCCGATCAGGGCGGTGACGAGAACGGAGCCGAGGACGATCGAGAGCGTCGCGGGGAGCGCCTGCCCGAGGAGGACGGCGACCGGCTGGTTCGAGAACCAGGAGACGCCGAGGTCTCCGCGGAGGGCCGACAGCAGCCACTCGCCGTAGCGGGCGAGGACCGGCTGGTCGAGTCCGAGCTCGGCCCGCTTCGCGTCGACCTGGGCGGCCGTCGCGACCGGTCCGAGGACCTGGCGGGCCGGGTCCTGCCCGGCGAGGTTCAGGAGGAAGAAGGTCGCCGAGGCGATCACGAACAGCAGGACGAGTCCGGCGCCGACGCGGCGCAGCAGGAACATCAGCATGGGACGGCTCCAGGGTCGGAACGGAAGGGGGAGGGGGCCGGCGCCCGCGAGGGCGCCGGCCCGTCCGTCAGGACGCCGGGGCGTAGTTCCAGAGGGGGATGGAGGTCAGGTACTTCTGCGGCGTGATCGAGATGCTCGACGAGGTCGCGTAGACGTTGTTCTGCTGCGCGTAGGGGGCGTACCAGGCCTGCTCGACGATGTACGTGTTGAGCTCCTGGAAGGTCGCGTCCTGCTCGTCGCCGGTCTGCGTCTGGGCGGTCGTGATCAGTCCGTTGACGGTCGGGTCGTCGGTCTTGAACGTGTTCCAGACGGACTGCGAGGTCATGGAGAGCTGGGCGACGTCCCACGGGCGGAAGCTGTTCAGGTTGAAGATCGCGGCGGGGTACTTGGCCGAGAGCAGGTCCGAGATGAACGTGGCGCCGTTGACGGGCTGGTACTGGGGGCGGATGCCGATGGCGGTCAGCGCCTCGGTGACGGCCGCCTGCTGGGCCGGGAAGACGACCGAGACGTCGGGCATCGGGAGATCGAAGCCGTCCGCGTAGCCGGCCTCGGCGAGGAGCGCCTTGGCCTTGTCGACGTCGTAGGGGTAGACGTCCTCGAGCGCGGGGTCGTACGCCGAGCTGTCGGCACTGAACATCTGGTCGGTCGCCGTGGCCTCGCCGCCGAAGACCTGGTCGGCGAAGGCCGAGCGGTCGAACGCGTAGTTGATGGCCTGGCGCACCCGGACGTCGCCGAGCGCGGGCACCTGGGTCCCGGCGCGGTCGAAGAGGAAGAGGCCGCTCGTCGTGTAGGCCGGCGCGGAGGTCGTCTTCAGGCCTGCGGACTCGAGCCCGGCGACCTCCTTCGCGTCCACGACGCCGGAGTCGAGCTGACCGGAGCGGAGGGAGTTGATCAGCGAGGTCGCGTCGTTGTAGACGGTCACCGTGACGGAGTCGTAGGGGTACGCGTCCTTGTCCCAGTAGTCCTCGTTGCGGTCGTAGACGTAGGTCGTCCCGGCCTGGCTCTGGGCCTGGTCGTACTCGTAGGGGCCCGATCCGACCGGCACGGTGGCCAGCTCGGGGGTGTCGAGGGCTGCCGGGCTGGCGAGCATGCCGGCCGTGCCGCCGAGGTTGGTCAGCAGCGACGGGTCCGGCGCGGTCAGGGTGATCGTGAGGTGCGTGGCGTCGACGACGTCGACGGAGGAGATGAAGCGGAGCTGGCCGCCGGACTCTCCGGACTGGGCCCGGGCGGAGTCGAGGTTCTTCTTCACGGCGTCCGCGTCGAGAGCGGTCCCGTCGGTGAAGGTCACGTCGTCGCGCAGGGTCAGGCTGAGGACCGTGTTCGTGTCGTCGTAGCTCCACTCGGTCGCGATGTGCGCGCCGGGCTCGCCCTCGTCGTCGTTGCGGAAGATCGAGTCGTAGACCGGCTCGAGGACGATCGTGACCGGGCCGGTCCCGAAGGCGCCGGGAGCGAAGGACTCCGCGGCGGCGATGGCGGACAGCCGGAGCGTCGCGGTCGAGCCGGAGCCGTTCCCGCCGCCCGTCTCGGCTGAGCAGGCGGACAGTGCCAGGGCGGCGATCGCGATCGTCGCGACGGCGATGGGCTTGCGCATGGTTCTCCTCGTCGTTGAAGGGATGTTCTGCCCGTTCCCGCAGCTGTGGGTGAGCGGGGGCCGCGGTGCGATTCGGGTGCAGGCGGTCGGGTGCAAGGCGAGCGATGTCCCGAGGGCGTCCCGCGTTGAGACGATCTTTTACCGGGTACCGGGGAAAGTCAAGGATCCGGGCCAACTTCGGTGCGCGAGGCACTGAAGCTCGTCAGGCCGAGAGCGCGGCCCTCGTGGCGACCGTGCTGAGCAGGCGCGGGAGCTGGTCGCGGGTGAAGAGCTCCTCGAGGGCGAGGTGGACGGCTCCGTCCACGCCTCCGGAGTTCTCGTCGAGGACGGGGAGCTCGACCAGGAGGTCGGCCGCCGCGGCCGGGAGGATGCGCGAGTCGAGCGCCTGCCGGAGCGGGACGAGCGCGAGCTCGCCGGCCCGGGCGATGCCGCCTCCGATGATGAGCAGCTGCGGAGCGAAGAAGGCGACGACGGTCGCCATGCTGCTGCCCAGCAGGGCGGCGGCGCGCTCGAGCAGCGCGATCGCGGCCGCGTCGCCGCCCTCCGCCGCCGCCGTGACGTCGATGGGGCGCACCTCGCCGTTCGCCGCGAGCGCCGCGGCCAGGAGGGGGCTCCGGCCGCTCTCGGCGAGCAGGCGGCCGTCGCGCGCGATGGCCCATCCGCTCGTGATGGCCTCGAGGCAGCCCACGCGCCCGCACCGGCAGACGACGTGGCTCGCCTCGGCGACCGCGGTGTGGCCGATCGCTCCCGCGAGCCCGTGGGCGCCACGGTACAGCTGGCCGTCGACGATCAGCGAGGCGGCGCAGCCGACGCCGAACTCGAAGTAGATCGCGTTGCGGGCGGTCCGGGCGGCGGGGTTGGAGCGCGCCTCCGCCAGGGCGAGCAGGTTCACGCGGCTGTCGACCCAGACCGGGACGTCCCACTCCTCCTCGAGCTCGGCCCTCACCGGGTGGTCCTCCCACCCCGGGAGCATCGGGACGCCGACGGTCCTCCCGGTGTCGAACGCGACGGGACCGGCCATGCCGGCGGCGATCGCGAGGAGCTCTCCGGGCCAGGTGCGCTGGGCGAGGAGCCGGTTCGTGAGGACCTTGACGCGGGCGAGGATCGGCTCCGGCCCGTCTGCGACGTCGATGGTCTCGTGGAGGGAGGAGAGGATCCCGCCGGTCAGGTCGGCGGCGGCGACGAAAAGGTCGTAGGCCGTGACGTCGATCCCGATCACGAAGCCGGCGTGCGGGTTGATCTGGAGGCGGCGCGGTGCGCGTCCGCCGGTCGACGGCGCCAGGCCGCCGGTGACGAGCAGCTGTGCCTCCTCGAGCTCGGAGACCCGCTCGGCCACGACGCTCCGCCCCAGGCCCACGCGGTCGGTGAGCTCGCCCTGCGTGAGGGAGGGCTCGGATCGGATGGTGGCGAGCACGGCCGCCAGCCCGGTGAACCGCTCGGCAGCCATGCGGGTCCTCTCGGAAGTTTCGGCAGGAAAGACGATCCTTAGGTTATCGTCCTTTTGCGGTGACCGGACGAAGTCGCCCGTCAGTGCAGACGGCAAGGAGATCACGATGGCCAGGGATTCGCAGACGGCTCCGGACGGTGCGGTCTTCCGCGACCTGAACGGCAACGGGGTGATGGACCCCTTCGAGGACCCGCGCCTCACTCCGGAGCAGCGCGCGGACGACCTGCTGCCCCGGCTGTCGCTCGCCGAGAAGGCGGGCCTGCTCTTCCACACGGTGATCTCGTCGCTCCCGGCCGGCGACCACGACTCGACGGACCACTTCCTCGGCGGCAGCCACCGCGAGGTCGTCGGCTCGCGGTTCCTCAACCACTTCAACGTCGGGCGCATCGACGACCCCGTCGAGACGGCCGCGTGGCAGAACGCGCTGCAGGAGCTGGCGGCCGCGGCTCCGCACGGCATCCCGATCACCTTCTCGAGCGACCCCCGCCACGGCTTCGCGCAGAACGAGGGCATGGCGTTCCGCGCGGGCGCCTTCTCGGAGTGGCCGGAGTTCCTCGGGCTCGCGGCCCTCGGCGATCCGGACCTGGTGCGCTCCTACGCCGAGACGGTGCGCGAGGAGTACCTCGCCGTCGGCATCCGCGCCGCCCTGCACCCGCAGGTCGACCTGGCGACGGAGCCGCGCTGGGCGCGCCAGCTGCAGACCTTCGGAGCCGACTCCCGTCTCGCCTCCGAGCTCGTCACGGCCTACCTGGGCGGGATGCAGGGGGACGCCCTCGGCCCGGACGGCGTGGCGTGCACGACGAAGCACTTCCCCGGCGGGGGGCCGCAGAAGGACGGCGAGGACCCGCACTTCCCCTACGGCCGGGAGCAGGTCTACCCCGGCGGCCGGTTCGAGGAGCACCTCGCGCCGTTCCGCGCCGCCGTCGCCGCCGGCACGAGCGCGATCATGCCGTACTACGCCCTCCCCTCCGGTCTCGTCCTCGACGGGGAGCCGGTCGAGGAGGTCGGCTTCGCCTACAACCGGCGGATCATCACGGGCCTGCTCCGGGAGGAGCTCGGCTACGACGGGGTGGTCCTCACCGACTGGGCCCTGGTGACCGACCTCGAGATCGGCGGGCTCAGCTGGCCCGCGAAGGCCTGGGGAGTGGAGCACCTCTCCCGGGTGGAGCGGGTGCTCCGGATCCTCGAGGCGGGTGCCGACCAGTTCGGCGGCGAGGCGTCACCCGATCTGGTCGTCGAGCTCGTCGAGAGCGGCCGCGTGTCCGTCGACCGCCTCGACGAGTCCGTCCGACGGCTGCTCCTGGTCAAGTTCCGGCTCGGCCTCTTCGACGACCCGTTCGTCGACGAGAGCCGCGTCGCCGACCGCATCGGGGCGCCTGCGGCCGTCGCCGCGGGCCGTCGCGCGCAGTCCCGCTCCGTCGTCGTCCTCGAGAACGACGGCGTGCTGCCGCTGGCGCGGGGACGGCGCCTGCACGTCGTCGGCGTCGATCCCGCCGTCGCCGGCGAGTACGGCGAGGTCGTCGACGACCCCGCCGACGCGGACCTCGCGATCGTGCGGCTCGCCGCTCCGTTCGAGCCCCGCTCGCAGTACTTCCTGGAGGAGCAGACCCACCAGGGCTCGCTGGACTTCCCCGCCGGGGACGTCGACCGGGTGCTCGGGCTCGCGGCCCGCCTGCCCGTCGTCCTCGACGTCCACCTCGACCGCGCGGCGATCCTGACGCCGTTCTCCGGCGCCGTCGCCGCCCTCACCGCGGACTTCGGGGTCTCGGACCGCGCCCTGCTCCACACCCTCGTCGGCGACGTCGCGGCGGAGGGCCGGCTCCCGGTCGAGCTGCCGCGGTCCATGGCGGCCGTCGAGGCGAGCCGGCCGGACGTGCCGTCCGACACCGTCGATCCGCTGCACCGCCACGGCGCCGGGATCCGCCTCCCGCGGTCGGAGGACCGCCGTGACGGCTCCGGCGCCTGAGAGCGGGCGGTCGCCCGTGGGAGCCGCGTGCCGCCCCGGCGCCGCGCGGCCGTGGGTGGGGGTCGCCGGCCCGAGGCGGATCGTGCTCGGTCCGCTCCGATGAGCGCGTCCGGCGGGGGAGTGCGCGGCGGGGAGGAGGGCTCCGCCGTGCCGGCCCACGCCGTGCGGGCGGGCGTCGACGCCGAGGGCCCCGCCGCGCCTCCGCCCGCTCCGCTGTCCGACTCCGCAGCGGGCCTGCTCACCGTCGTGGAGCTCGTCCGCAGCGGCGCGGCCCGGACGAGGACCGAGCTCGCAGCGGCGACGGGGTGGACCCGGGCGGTCGTCACCCAGCGGATCGACCAGGCCAAGCGGAAGGGGTACCTCGAGGACGGGCCCTTCGCGCCCTCCTCGGGCGGCCGGGCCCCGCGCACGCTCCGCTTCCGCGCCGACCAGGGGATCCTCCTCGTCTGCGTCGTGGGGGAGCGCGAGCTGCGGGTCGGCGTCACCGACCTCGAGGGCGTCGTGCTGGCGCGCGGGCGACGCGACCGCGACGGCGCGGACGGGCCCGAGGAGACCGTCGCCGCCGTGATCGGCCTCCTCGACGTCCTCCTCGAGGAGGAGGGCTTCGCCGCCCGCGTCTGGGGAGTCGCCGTCGGCGTGCCCGGACCCGTCGACTCCGCCACCGGCCGCCCGGTCGCGTCCCCGGCCCTGCCCGGGTGGGACGGCGCGGATCTGCGCTCGCGCCTGGTCGACCGCTTCGACGCGCCCGTCTGGGTGGACGAGGACGCGCACCTCCTCGCGCTCGCGGAGGGACGGTCGCTCCGCTGGGGCGCGGGCGCGGACCTCGTGCGGATCGAGGCGGGCACGCGGATCGCGGTGTCCCTCCTCTCCCGCGGGTCGCTGCTGCGCGGGGCCTCCGGCGCGGCGGGGGACATCGGCCACCTGCGCGTCCCCGGCGGCACGCACCTCTGCCGGTGCGGCCGGACGGGGTGCCTCGAGGCGGAGGCCGGCGGCTCGGCGCTCGTCCGCGACGCGCACCTCGCCGTCGCCGACGGGCGGAGCGCCGCGCTCGCCCGTCGAGCGGAGGAGGGCGGCCCGCTCACGCCCGCCGACGTCGCCGCCGCGGCGCAGGACGGCGACCACGTGGCGGGGGAGCTCGTCCTCCGCTCGGCCGGGCTGATCGGGCAGGCGGTCGCGACCCTCGTCACCGTGGTCGGACCGTCGGCGGTCGTCGTCGGCGGCCCGCTGGCGAGCGCCGGCGAGCTGTTCCTCGACGGCGTCCGCCGCTCCGTGCTGGAGTCCTCGTCGCCGCTGGCGACCCGCGACCTGCTCGTCGTCCCCTCGACCGAGGACGACGACGCCCTCCTCGTCGGAGGCGCGGAGCTGCTCCGCGACCAGCTCTTCGAGGTCTCCTTCGCCCAGTGGTTCGAGCAGGGTCACCCGTCCCCCTCCGTGATGCACGCCCGGGCCGGTCGGGAGCGGGCCTCGTCCCGTCCGCCGCTGACGCGTTAGGCTGGCACCGGACCGGTGACGCACCGGGCGGTCGCACTGCGATCCAGGCTGGAAACCTCCGTCGACGACAACGGAGCACAGCCCATGTCCCTCGATCGACTCGATCTCCGCTCGCTCTCGGTGCTCACCTCGGTGGTCAGCGTGAACCTGCTCGGCATCCTCGACACCACGATCGTGACGGCGGCCATCCCGTCCGCGGCCGAGGAGCTGGGGCTCGACGGCGTCGGACGCCAGTGGGTGGTCACGGCCTACGCCCTCGCCTTCGGCGCGGCGCTGCTCGTCGGCGGGCGCATCGCCGACTACTGGGGGCGCAAGCGCACCCTCATCGCGGGCGTGGTCCTCTTCTGCGCGGCCAGCGCGATCGGCGGAGTCGCCCAGTCCGGCCTCGAGTTCGTCCTCGCGCGCGCCGCGCAGGGCGTCGGCGCGGCCCTGATGGCGCCGGCCGCTCTCTCGATCGTCACCCTCGCCTACCCGAGCGGGCGCATCCGGGCGATCGCGTTCGGGGTCCTGGGCGGAGTCGCCTCGAGCGGGGCCGCCCTCGGCCTGATCCTCGGCGGCCTGCTGACCGAGACGGTCGGCTGGCGCTGGTGCCTCCTCGTCAACGTGCCCGTCGGCGCCCTGGCGATCGTCCTCGCGGCCCTCACCCTCGACGAGAGCCGCGCGGAGGGGCCGGGGAGGCTCGACATCGTCGGCGCGCTCCTCGTCGCCGGCGGGCTGTCGATCACCGTCTACGGACTGACGGAGCTCGGAGGCGGCAGCCCGGCGCCCCTCACCCCGGTCGCCCTCGTCGGGGGCGTGCTGCTCCTCGTCGCCTTCGTGCTGGTCGAGAGGCGGACGGCGTCGCCGGTCCTGCCGCTGGGGATCCTCCTGAACCGCTCGCGGGGCGGGGCGCTGCTCATCCAGGTCTGCGCCGGGACGGTCATGGCGGCCGTCTCGCTGTACGCGACCCTGCACCTCCAGCAGGTGCTGGCGGTCGGCCCGCTGCTCTCCGGGCTGGCGATGCTGCCCCTCGCCGTCGGCATCGCCGCGGGCATCCCGGTCTTCGTCCGCGCGAGCACCCGCGTGGGTCTGCGCTGGACCCTCGTCATCGCGTCGTCCGTCGCCGCGCCCGGCGTCCTGCTCCTGACGACGATCACCGAGGGCGGCTCGTACTGGTGGCAGATCCTCCCCGGGCTCTCGATCATGGGCGTGGGGATGTCGGGCGTGTTCGTGGCCGCGCAGAACCTGGCGCTGCTCGGCGTGGAGCCGGGCGAGGCGGGCGCCGCCAGCGCCGCGTCGCAGGCGGCCTCGCAGGTGGGCGGGGCGCTCGGCCTGGCGCTGCTGACGAACCTGTTCCTGCTGGTCTCCGGAGGAGGGGACGCCACCGCCGAGCTCGTGCGCGGGTTCTCCGGGGTGTTCACGGCGTGCGCGGCCGTGATGGCCGCCGCGGCGCTGATCGGGCTATTCGTGATCCGCCGTCGCGATGCCGCGGTGCCGGTGCTGCAGGGCTGAGCGCCGGCCTGCACGGCAGGCGCGGGTGGAGCGCGCTGCGGGGCCGGGCTCCGCTCTCCGGCGGCCCGGTCCCGCGGACGGATGCTGCTCGCAGGCGACCGCTCTTCGCAGGCCCCTGCTGGCGGGCCGCTCCTACTCGCAGGCGGCCCAGACCGCCGCGAGCCCCTGGCCGCCGCCGATGCACATGGTCTCGAGGAGGTGGCGGCCGCCGGTGCGCACGAGGTGCCGGGAGCCGGTGGCGAGCATCCGCGCCCCGGTCGCGCCGACCGGGTGGCCGAGCGAGATGCCGGAGCCGAGCGGGTTGGTCCGCTCCCAGTCGTCCTCGGTGAAGCCCCACTCGCGGCTCACCGCGAGGACCTGGGCGGCGAAGGCCTCGTTGAGCTCGATCAGGTCCATGTCGGCGAGCGAGAGGCCGGCGCGCTGGAGGGCCCGCGCCGTCGCGGCGACGGGGGCGATCCCCATCCGCTCCGGCTCGACGCCCGCGCGAGCCCACGAGACCAGCCGGACGAGCGGGCGCAGGCCCAGCTCGGCGGCGCGCTCGGGGGTGGTGACGATGCACGCCGCTGCCGCGTCGTTCTGGCCGGAGGCGTTGCCCGCGGTGACGGTGGCCTCGGGATCGACGTCGCGCCGCACGGGCGAGAGCCGGGCCAGCGCCTCGAGCGTCGTGTCGGCGCGGGGCCCCTCGTCGTGGTCGACGACGGTGACAGCGCCCCGGCGGCCCGGGACGGAGACGGGGACGATCTCCTCGGCGGAGAAGCCCGCCTCCGCCGCCGCGATCGCCCGGCGGTGCGAGCGCAGCGCGAGGGCGTCCTGCTCGTCGCGGGGGATGCGGTACTCGCGGCGGAGGTTCTCCGCCGTCTCGATCATGCCGCCGGGGATCGGGTGGTGGCGCCCGCCGGCGGTCTCGCGGCCGCGGCCGAGCGCGTCCCGGAGGAGCAGCCCGTTCGTGCCCGGCACGCCCCACCGGGCGTCGACCGAGTACAGCGGCGCCGAGCTCATGGAGTCGACCCCGCCCGCGAGGCAGAGGTCGCTGACGCCCGTCTGGATCTGCATGGCCGCATCCAGCACCGCCTGGAGGCCGGAGCCGCAGCGCCGGTCGACCTGCGACCCGCCGACCGTCACCGGCAGCCCCGCATCGAGAGCGGCGACCCGGCCGATCGGCGGCGCCTCGGCCGTCGGGTAGCCCTGGCCGAGGATCACGTCGTCGACGTCCCCGCCGTCGAGGCCGGCCCGCTCGACGATCGCCCGGAGAACGGTCGCGGCGAGCTCCGCCGGCGCGACCGACCGCAGTGCCCCGCCGAAGCGGCCGATGGGCGTGCGCAGCGGCTCGCAGACCACGACCTCGCGCAGCAGCGTCATCGTGCCGCCTCCGCGAGGGCGACGATCAGCGGTGCCCCGGTCGCGGCCTCGACCTCGGCGACGCTCACTCCGGGGGCGGTCTCGCGCAGGACGAGCCCCTCCTCGGTGACGTCGATCACGGCGAGATCCGTGATGATCCGGTCGACGACCCTCCGCCCGGTGAGCGGGAGGAGGCACTCGGGCACGATCTTGTGCTCGCCCGTCTTCGTCACGTGCTCCATCAGCACGATGACGCGGTCGGCGCCGTGGACGAGGTCCATCGCCCCGCCCATGCCCTTGACCATCCGGCCGGGCACGGCCCAGTTCGCGATGTCGCCGTGCGCCGAGACCTGCATGGCGCCGAGGACGGCGACGTCCACGCGGCCGCTCCGGATCATGGCGAAGCTCTGCGCGGAGTCGAAGTAGGCGGCGCCGGGCTCGACCGTGATCGTCTCCTTGCCCGCGTTGATGAGGGTCGGGTCCTCCTCGCCCTCCCACGGGTAGGGGCCCACGCCCAGCACGCCGTTCTCGGAGTGCAGGGTCACCGTGACTCCGGCGGGGATGTGGTTCGGGATGAGCGTGGGCAGCCCGATGCCGAGGTTGACGTACGCGCCGTCGGTGAGCTCGAGGGCCGCGCGGGCGGCCGTCTCGTCGCGGGTGAGCGGGGTCATGCGCGGTCCTCCTCTCGCGAGGCGCGGGGCCTCACGGTGCGCTTCTCGATCGGCAGGTCGGCGGCCTCCTCGGGGGAGAGCTCGACGATGCGGTCGACGTAGATGCCGGGCAGGTGGATGTCGTCGGGGTCGAGCTCGCCCGGCTCGACGAGCTCGTCGACCTCGGCGATCGTGATCCGCCCCGCCATCGCGGCCGGCGGGTTGAAGTTGCGGGCCGACTTCGAGAAGACGAGGTTGCCGTGGCGGTCGCCGCGGGCGGCGCGGACGAGGGCGAAGTCGGTGACGATGGCCTCCTCGAGCACGTACTGCGTCGGCTTCCCGAGCGACTCGAAGACGCGGACCTCCTTGGGGTCGCTGCGCACGAGCACGCTCCTGTCGGCGGCGTACCGCCAGGGGAGCCCGCCCTCGGCGACCATCGTGCCGACGCCGCTCGCGGTGTAGAACGCGGGGATGCCGCTGCCGCCGGCCCGGAGGCGCTCGGCGAGCGTGCCCTGCGGGGTCAGCTCGACCTCGAGCTCGCCGCCGAGGTAGCGCCGCGCGAAGTCCTTGTTCTCGCCGATGTAGGAGGCGGTGACGCGGTCGATCCGGCCCGCGGAGAGCAGCTCGCCGAGTCCCCAGCCGTCGACGCCGCAGTTGTTCGAGACGACCGAGAGCCCGCGCGTGCCCTGGGCGAGCAGCGCGCGGATCAGCACGATCGGCACGCCGACCAGGCCGAAGCCGCCCACGGCGATCGAGGCCCCGTCGGGGATGTCGGCGACGGCCTCCGCCGCGCTCGTCCTGCCCTTGTCCAGCGTCATCGTCGGTCCTCTGCTTCGTCGTCGGTGGTCGTGGCGGCGGCCGGCTCGTCCGGTCCTCCGTCGGCGTCGAGGTCGGCCAGGACCGCCCGGAGCCGCGCGAACGCGGCGTTGGCGGCCGGCAGTCCCGCGTAGAGCGCGGTGTGCAGCAGCACCTCCGCGATCTCGGCGCGGGTGACGCCGTTGCGGAGGGCTCCGCGCAGGTGCATCGGGATCTCGTCCTCGGCGCGGAGGGAGACCAGCGCGGCGAGCGTGATCATGCTGCGCTCGCGGCGGCCGAGCCCGGGCCTCGTCCAGACCTCGCCCCAGGCGTACCGGGTGAGGAACTCCTGGAAGTCGGCGGTCTCGGGGGTGATGCGGGCGGCGGCCGCGTCGACGTGCGCGTCGCCGAGCACCGCCCGCCGGGTCGTGCCGCCGAGGGAGGCGCGGCGGGAGACGATCGCCGCCAGCCGCTCGGGCGCCTCGTAGCCGGGGAGGTGGCCGACGCCGTCGAGCACCTCGACGCGGGCGCCGGGCATCGCCTCGGCCTGCTCCCGGATGCTCGCGAGCGGCAGGGCTGCGTCGAGCCCGCCGGCCACCAGGAGCACGTCGCGGGCGGCGGCGAGGCCCGACGGGTGGGCGAGGGCCTCGCAGCAGAGGGCGTACGACTCGTCGTCGACGTCGACCAGCTCGCCGAGAGCGGCGCCGACCGTGTCCGGGGAGGACTGGACGAACGCGGGCGCGAACCAGCGCTCGGCGCTGAGCGTCACGAGGGACGCGGTGCCGCTCCGACGCGCCGTTCCGGCCCGGTCCGCCCAGCCGTCAGGTGTTCCGATGCGCGGCGCCGAGCAGATCGCGGTGACGGAGGCGAGTCGCTCGGGGGCGTCGACCGCGAGACCGAGGCCGATCGCGCCGCCGAGCGAGATGCCCGCGTAGTGGAAGGCTCCGCCGCCGGCCGCGTCGACGAGGCCGAGGACCGCCTCCGCCAGCTCGGCGATCGAGAACGGCGCGGTCGCGGCGGGGCTCCGGCCGTGGCCGGGGAGGTCGAAGCGGAGGATCCGGAACGTTCGGGCGAGCTCGGGGAGCGCCGCCTCCCAGAGCCGGGTGGTCGTGCCCAGCGAGGGGCCGAGCACGAGCAGGGGCGCGTCGCTGCGGAGGGACGTGGTGGCCGTGGTGAGGCCGGAGAGCACGGGGACGGTCATGGTGCGGTCTCTCCCTCGGGGGCGGCCGCGGAGTCGCGGACCGTGGCGAAGCGGGCGATCGCCGCGTCGATCCAGGCGCCGGTGACGCCCGGCGAGGAGGAGGGCTCGAAGGCCCGGGCGACGCGCTCCTGGAGGGCCTCGTCCGGGCCGAGCAGGCCCGAGACGACGACGCGGAGCGGGCGGCCGGTCGCGGCGCTCTCCCGCGAGGCCCGTCCGAGCAGGGCGAACGCCTCCGCCCGCCCGAGGCGCTCGCCGAGCAGCGTCGCGACGTCCTCGCTGAACACGGAGCCGTCGCCGGAGACGAGGTGCTCGCGCATGGCGTCGGGGCGCACCTCGAGCGAGGCGACCAGATCAGCGGCGCCCGTGACCGCGCCGAGCGCCGCCTCCTGGAGCTGCTGCAGTGGACGCCACTCGGCGTGCCACGCGCCGCTCGGCCGCTGGTCCTCGGCGGCGAGCGCCGCGAAGAGCGAGCCGACGAGCCCGGGGGCCTGCCGGGCTGCGGCGACGACCAGGACCGCGCCGATCGGGTTGCGCTTGTGCGGCATGGCCGAGGAGCCGCCCTCGCCCGCTCCGAGGCTCTCGCCGAGCTCGGCGGTCTCGGTGCGGGCGAGCAGGGTGACGTCGAGGGCCACGGCGCCCGCGGCTCCGGCGGCGAGCCCGAGTGCGGAGGCCAGCTCGACGACGGGGGTGCGGTCGGTGTGCCAGACGGCGGCCGGTGCGCGGAGTCCGAGGCGGTCGGCGTATCCGGCGACCACGCGGAGGGTCCGCTCGACGGCGTCGGCGGGGGAGGTGCGCTCGCCGACGACCGCCACGAGCGCCGCGAGGGTCCCGACCGCTCCGCCGAGCTGTGCGGGCAGGGCGGTCCGGGTGCGCCGGACGGCGGCGAGGGCGGCAGTGACTGCGCCGAGGCGCTCGGCGGAGACGGCTCCGAAGACGGTGGGGGCGGCGTGCTGACCGAGCGTCCGGCCGACCATCGGCGTCGCCCGGTGCCGGTCGGCGAGCGCCGCCAGGGCCTCGCCCAGCCGGACGAGCTCCTCGTCGATCCGCTCGAGGACGGCCGCGGCGCGGACCATCACGGCCGTGTCGAGGACGTCCTGGCTGGTCGCGCCCAGGTGGAGCGCGGCGCCGGAGCCGGGGGAGGCCGCCTCGGCGGCGGCGCGGAGGCGCGGCACGAGGGGGATGACCGGGTTGCCGCCGGCTCGGGCCTCCTCGGCGACGGCGTCGAGCTGCTCCAGCACCGCGGAGCGGATCTCCTCGGCGTGCGGAGAGAGGTCGGTGTCGACCACTCCCACCTCCCGGAGGGCGGCCGCGAGGGCGAGCTCGGCGTCGATCATCGCGCCGAGCAGCGCCTCGTCGCCGGTCAGCTCGCGGATCGCGGGCGAGGCCAGCGGGTCGACGAGGCTCCGCCGCTCAGCCATCGAGTCCTCCCGAGAGGTCGAGGAAGACGGTCTCGCCCTCGCCCTGCAGCCGGATGTCGAACCGCACGACGGGCAGACCGGTCGCCGCGCCCTCCTCGACGACGAGCAGGGTGCGCCCGCGGGCCGGGTCGAGCGAGCGGAGCAGCGCGTCCTCGCCCGAGAAGTAGGCGCGGGTCCCGAGGTGGTGGGTGACGCCGCGGGCGAAGACGGTGACGACGACGAACGCCGCGCCTCCCTCCGGAGCCCCCGGTCGGAGCGTGGTGAAGGCGTACTCGCCGGCGCGGGTCGTGGCCGTGCGGCCGAATCCCGTGAAGGCGATCCCGTCGCGCAGGAGGCTGCCGCGCTCGCGGGGGATGCGGCCCTCCGCGTCGCGCTGCCAGATCTCGACGACCGCGTCGGGGACGGGCTCGCCCGCGCCGTCGGTGATCGTGCCGCGGAGGCGGATCGCTCCGGGGTGCGTCGCCGCGACGAGCTCCGGCCCGCCGTCGTAGGGCAGCGCGTAGCCGAAGAAGGGGCCGACCGTCTGCGACGGCGTGGGTGCGCGCTCAGGCATCGTCGTCCTCCGCTTCGAGGGGGGTCGACCGCGCCCCGGTGAGCACGACGTCCCAGCGGTAGCCGAGCGAGGACTCGGGCGTGCTCGCCTCGTGGTCGTAGGCGCCGACGAGCCGCTCGCGCGCCGCCGGGTCGGTGATCGACTGCAGGATCGGGTCGAGCGGGAAGAGCGGATCGCCGGGGAAGTACATCTGCGTGATCAGGCGCTGCGTGAACGCGGTGCCGAAGAAGGAGAAGTGGATGTGCGCGGGCCGCCAGGCGTTCCGGTGGTTGCGCCACGGGTAGGCGCCCGGCTTGATCGTCGTGAAGCGGTAGCCGCCGTCCGGCCCGGTGATGAGCCTGCCGACCCCGGTGAAGTTCGGGTCGAGCGGCGCCGGGTGCTGGTCGCGCTTGTGCACGTAGCGGCCCGAGGCGTTCGCCTGCCAGAGCTCGACGAGCTGCCCGGCCACCGGCCGCCCGTCGCCGTCGAGCACACGGCCCGACACGGTGATCCGCTCGCCGAGGGGCTCGCCCGCGTGCTGGATCGTCAGGTCGCTCTCGTACTCGTCGACGTCGGTGTGGCCGAACGCCGGCGAGGTGAGCTCGATCTCCTCCGGATCGGCGCGCACCAGCTCGTGCGTCGGGTGCCGGAGGGCGGTGCTCCGGTACGGCGGGTAGTCGCGGCGGGGGTGCAGCTCGGCGGCGGCGCCGGAGCGGACGCGGTCGCGCGCCTCCTGCTCGATCGCGGCGATCTCTGCCGACACGGCGGCCTGGCCGAGCGGCTCCGGCGCGCTCACAGCGGCAGTCCCGTGTACTGCTCGGCGAGCGAGCGCTGGGCGTGCACCGAGCCGATCACGTAGTCGAGGCGCCCGAGCTGCGCGCGGAAGTCGAACTCGCCGCCCGCCTCGAGGGTCTGCCGGTGCAGCAGCTCGGTCATCCACACCGAGAACTGCTGGACCCGCCACTGGCGGGCGAGGGCGGCCGCCTCGTAGCCCTCCAGCAGCGTCTCGTCGCCCCCGTCGGCCGCGATGAGGCCGCGCACGAGCAGGACGACGTCGGCGATGGCCGAGTTCAGACCCTTGGCTCCCGTCGGCGGGACGATGTGGCCCGCGTCCCCGACGAGGAACAGGCGGCCGTGGGCGAGGCGGGACGAGACGAAGCTGCGCATCGGAGTGATCGACTTCTCGGTGATCGGCCCCTCCTGCAGGGACCAGCCCTCGACGCCCAGGCGCTCCTGCAGCGCCGCCCAGATCCGCTCGTCCGGCCAGGCCGCGATGTCGTCGTCGGGGTCGACCTGGAGGTAGAGGCGCGAGACCGAGGGGCTGCGCATCGAGTGCATGGCGAAGCCGTCGGGGTGCAGCGCGTAGATGAGCTCGTCGGTCGACGGCGCGACGTCGGCGAGGACGCCGAGCCAGGCGTAGGGGTAGGCGCGGTCGAGCTCGGCGCGCTCGGCCGCCGGGATGCTGGGTCGGCTGATCCCGTGGAAGCCGTCGGCCCCCACGATGTACGCCGCCTCGAGCCGGTGCTCCTCGCCGTCGTGCGTGAAGGTCACAGACGGCCGATCACTCTCGAGGTCGTGCAGCGCCACGTCGGAGACGCCGTAGCGGACGTCCGAGCCCTCGGCCTCGTGCGCGGCGACGAGGTCCTTGACCACCTCCTGCTGGCCGTAGACCGTGACGGTCCGGCCGATCAGCTCGTCGAAGTCGACGTGGTGGCGCCGGCTGACGCCCTGCGCGTCCGGGCCCTGGAGGTAGATGCCGCTGTGCTGCATCCCCTCGCGCGCCAGGCGCTCGCCGAGGCCGAGACCAGTGAGCACGTCGACCGAGCTCTGCTCGAGCACGCCGGCGCGGATGCGCGAGAGGACGTAGTCGCGCGAGCGGTTCTCGAGGACGACGGAGTCGATGCCGGCGCGCCGGAGCGCCCAGCTGAGCAGCAGGCCCGCGGGCCCGGCGCCGATGACGGCGACACGTGTGGTGGGAGTGGGCACGGGGTTCCTCGCGACGGTGACAGGGACACCACGATGCTCGGGGCGGGACCGGTCGCGGGGAGCGGGGTTTCCATCCAGTGGAAGGAACGTGCTCGAGCCCGCCTGGGGAGGAGCCTCGCCGGCCCCGCTCACGCGACCACCGAGCGCCGGTAGCCGAGCGCCCGGCTCACTCCGGCCGCAGCTGCGCGCACCTCGCGCTCGAGGAGGTCGTCCGGCCGCGGCTCCGAGCCAGTGACCACCGAGAGTGCAGCGACGACGCGGGAGGCGCGGTCGCGGATGGGAGCAGCCACCGAGCTCGTCCCCGCCGTCATCTCCTCGGAGGAGAGCGCGACGCCGCAGTGCCGGATCTCGGCCAGCCGCCGGCGCAGCGCGTCGGGCGAGGTCACCGTGCGCGGGAGGAAGCGCGGGAGGTCGCGGGCGACGTACTCCTCGAGGTCCTCGGCCGGGGCGTGCGCGAGCAGCACCAGTCCGACTCCGGTCGCGTGCAGGGGCAGGCGCGCCCCGACGCTCGAGACGACGGGCACCGCGCGGTGCGCCGACAGCTTCTCGATGTAGAGCGCCTCGGCGCCGTCGAGCACGGCGAGGTGGACGTGCTGGTGGGTCGCCTCGTACAGGTCCTCGAGGAACGGCAGGGCGATCGCGCGGAGCGACCGGGTCGCGGGGACCCGGGTCCCGAGCTCCCACAGGCGCAGGCCCAGCGTGTACCGGCCGTCGTCGCGACGCGCGAGCCCGCCCCACTCCACGAGCTCGGCGAGCATCCGGTGCACGGTCGACAGCGGCAGCCCCGTCCGCTGGGCGATCTCCGAGAGGCTGAGCGAGGCCCGCGCCCCGGGCTCGGCGAACACGTCGAGGATGGACAGCAGCCTCGACGCCACCGACACCGGCGCGGTCACGGGCTCAGTCCACGGCCGAGAGGACGAGCGCGGAGCCCTGGCCGCCGCCGCCGCAGATGCCCGCGGCGCCGATCGAGCCGGGTCCGAGCGCGGCGAGCCGGCGGGCGAGGTGGCCGACGATCCGGGCGCCGGACGCGCCGATGGGGTGACCGAGGGCGATCGCGCCGCCGTGCGGGTTCACCAGGGCGGGATCCACGCCGAGGTCGGCGGTCGACTGCACGGCCACCGCGGCGAAGGCCTCGTTGATCTCGACCGCGGCGAGGTCCGCGACGCTCCACGGCGTCCGCTCGAGGGCGCGGAGGATCGCGGCGGAGGGCTGCGAGTGCAGGGTGAGCCCGGGGCCGGCGACCATCGCGGCCGCCTCCACGCGGGCGAGCGGGACGAGGCCGCGGCGTCGCGCCTCCGACTCCTCCATCAGCACGAGGGCGGCGGCGCCGTCGGTGATCTGCGAGGAGTTGCCCGCCGTGATCGTGCCGTCGGCGGCGAACGCGGGGCGGAGGGCGCCGAGCGCCTCGACCGTGCTGTCGGGGCGCACGCCGTCGTCCGCCGATACGAGCGCTCCGTCGCGGCCGTGCGTGGTGAGCGGAGCGATCTCCTCGGCCAGCACGTCGGCCGCGGCCGCCGCCCGGGCGTGCGAGGAGGCGGCGAACGCGTCCTGCTCGGCACGGCCGAGGCCGAGCCGTCCGTTCTCCTCCTCGGTCGACGCTCCCATCGAGCGGCGCTCGAACGTGTCGCTCAGGCCGTCGACCTCCATCGAGTCCAGCATCGCCACCTCGCCGAAGCGGCGGCCGCGGCGCGAGCCCGGCCAGACGTGCGGGGCGAGCGACATCGACTCCTGGCCCCCGGCGACCGCGACGTCGACCTCGCCGAGGACGATGCGGCGCGCCGCGTCGGCGACCGCCTCCGCCCCCGAGAGGCAGACGGCGTTCAGCGTCAGGGCCGGGACGTGCAGCGGGACGCCCGCACCCCGGGCGGTCTGCCGTGCCGGGTTCTGGCCGGCGCCGGCCTGCAGCACCTGGCCCATCAGCACGATCTCGACGTCGTCGGGCGAGACGCCCGAGCGCGAGAGGGCCGCGGCGACGGCGTGGGCGCCGAGCTCCGTGGCGGGAAGGGAGGCGAAGCGGCCGAGGTACCGCGCGAACGGGGTCCGGGCGTAGCCGACGACGACGGCGCGGCGGGTGGGCGTGGTGATCATCGGCGATCCTCCGGTCGAGCAGGGCTGCCCTCATCCTCGCCGCGCGGATCGCGCCTGCGAAGACGCGATCGGTGATGCCGCGCTTCGTCCCCGTGGATGCGCTCGCGCGGCGGGCCGGATACGCAGCGTCGGAGCCGATCGGGGCGGCGGCCCCGGAGGAGCCTGCCGGGCCAGGCGCTACCGTGAGGGGGGCGCGCCGACGCGTCCGCGAGAGGAGCCGGACATGAGCCGGACAGCACCCGCTCCGCGCGACAGCACGACAGGGCGGTCGACCGCGTGAGCACCGGCCGGATGAGCCCGCGGCCCGACATGAACCTCCTCGTCGTCCTCGACGCCCTCCTCGCGGAGCGCAGTGTCACCCGGGCGGCCCGCAGCCTCGGCCTGAGCCAGCCCGCGGTCAGCGCCTCGCTCGCCCGCCTGCGCATCCACTTCGACGACGAGATCCTCACCCGGGTGGGAAACACCTACCGGCTGACTCCGCTCGCGATCCGGCTGATCGATCAGACGAGCTCGGCGCTGGAGGCGACCCGCGCGGTCTTCTCCACCGCCGCGCTGTTCGATCCGGCCACCTCGCCCCGGGAGTTCAGCCTCTACGGCTCCGACTACGCCTTCGCGATCGTCGGCAGCCGGGTCTCGCTCGCCGTGCGCGAGACCGCTCCGCACGTGCGCTTCCGCTTCGCCCTGCACAACCCGGCCATCGTCGAGGACCCGATGAACACCCTCCGCAACGTCGACGGCATGCTCCTGCCGCGCGGCTTCGCGAGCGATCTGCCCTCGATGGACCTCTACGAGGACGACTGGCTCGCCGTGGTCTGGGCGGGCAACGACGCCGTCGGCGACGCGCTGACCCTGGAGGACCTGCACCGGCTGCCGTGGGTGTTCACCTACAAGACCCGGAGCGCCTTCACCGCCGCGTCCCGCCAGCTCGAGACGATCGGCATCGAGCCGCGGGTCGACGTCGTGGTCGAGGGCTTCCTGGCGCTGCCGTACTTCATCGTCGGGACCGACCGGATCGGCATCGTGCAGAAGCGGCTGGCCGACCGGATGCTCGCGTCCGGAGACCTGCGCGTGCTGCCGCTGCCGTTCGAGGCGCTCCGGCTCTCGGGAGCGCTGTGGTGGCACCCGATGCACACCGACGACCCGGGCCACCAGTGGATGCGGCAGCAGTTCCGCCGGCACGGGCGGGTGCTCGAGGAGGAGTGACGGACGTCCCGCGCGATCCGCGGTCGCGCCGGGTCACGGCCGATGACATTACCAGCGCGGCTGGCGTCGGTGATGTTGCCAACCGGCCTGATGACGCCTCCGGACGCCTGCGCGGATCAGCCCGCGGAGCGCGCCCGGGCCGCGGGGGACCCCGGTCGGCGCCGGGCCCGCACCAACGGTGGCACCGGCTGAGACGCTCCGACCACGGTCGTGATCGTCCCGAGCAGGTCCACGGTCATCGTCACCTCGTCGCCCTCGCGGAGCGGAGGCGGCGGCGGCGTTCCCGCCCGGCCCCACAGCTCCGCCAGGCAGCCCGTTCCCGCCGTGCCCGAGCCGAGCACGTCGCCCGCCGCGAGCCGCGAGTCGCGCGACGCGTAGGCGACCAGCTCCGCGAACGGCCAGCCCATGTCGGCGAGCGTGTCGCGGCCGATCTCGACGCCGTTGACCGAGACGGTCATCGTCAGATCGAGGAACCCCTCCGCGTCGTGCCGCTCCGCCACCTCGTCGGCGGTCGTGATCCACGGGCCGAGCGTGCTGCCGAAGTCCTTGCCCTTGCAGGGCCCCAGGCGCACCTTCATCTCACGGGCCTGGACGTCGCGGGCCGACCAGTCGTTGAAGACCGCGTAGCCGAAGATCCGCTCGTGGGCGGCGGCCGCGTCGAGCGAGCGCGACGGCCCGGTGCCTCCGATGACGGCCGCGACCTCGAGCTCGAAGTCGAGGCGCTCGGAGGCGGGCGGCACGAGCTCCTCGCCGGTCGCGAGCAGGGTGTGCGGGTTGGTGAAGTAGAAGGTCGGCGCGTCGTACCACTCGGGGACCACGCCCTCGGAGGAGTCGATGCTCCGGACGACGCCCTCCACGTGCTCCTCGAAGGCCACGAAGTCGCGGACGCTCGGCGGGTCCAGCGGAGTCCGCAGGCGCACGGCCGACAGCGGCTCGCCGTCGCCCGAGACCAGCGAGGGGCCGCGGCGCAGCGCCTCCGGCAGACCGCCGCGGACGACGTCGAGCACAGTGAGCCCGTCAGCGAAGGCGATCACGCGGTCGTCGACGACGAGCCCCTCCGTGGAAGCGCCATCGGAGCCGATCCAGCGCGCGAGCCTCATCGCGGCACCGCGGGACCGGCGAGCAGCGCCTCCGCGTTCCCGCCGAGCACCGCCTCGAGCACCGGGGAGTCGAGCGCCTCCCGCGCCGCCCCCACCGGGTCCTCGACGCCCATGTCGAACGGGTAGTCCGACCCGAGCAGCACCCGGTCGGCTCCGGCGACCTCGACGAGGGCGCGCAGCTGCGAGGGCGAGTGGGTCAGCGAGTCGAACCAGAGGCGGCGCAGGTAGCTGGACGGCGGGTGCTCGCACGAGCGGGCCTCGGGGCGCACCCGCCAGCCGTGATCGCTCCGGCCGATCGAGGTGGGGAGGTAGCCGCCCGCGTGGGCCGCGACGATCCGCAGGTCCGGGAACCGGTCGAGGACGCCTCCGAAGATCAGGTGCGACAGCGCGATCGCGTTCTCGGCGGGCTGGCCGACGATGTTCGAGAGGTAGTGCTCGTCGATCCGCTCGTCGAGGGTGCAGCCGAAGGGGTGCAGGAACAGCACGGCGCCCGTCTCGGACGCGCGGGCCCAGAACGGGTCGAGCCGCGGATCCGAGAGCTCGACGCCGTTCGCGGTGGAGGAGATCTCGACGCCGGCGAGCCCGCGTCCGAGCGCGTCGTCCAGCAGATCGACGCAGAGCTCCGGGTGCTGCGCGGCGACCAGCCCGAGGCCGCGGAGCCGGGTGGGCGCCTGCGCGACCAGCTCGGCCACGAGGCGGTTCGCCTCCCGCGCCGACCAGTCGGCCAGCGCCGCGTCCGCCCAGGGGTAGTAGTGGGAGGGAGACGGGGAGACGACCTGCACGTCGACTCCGGCCTCGTCCATGTCGGCGAGGCGGCGCTCGAGCACGGTGAGACGGTCGAAGCGGGAGCGGATCATGCCGCCGGAGACGGCGAGCGACTCCGGTCCCTGGCGGCGCGCGTCGAGCGCCTGCGCGGCGGCGATGCCCTCGGGGTCGCGCGCGGCGACCGCGGCCTGGAGACCGGGGAGCAGGACGTGCGCGTGGACGTCGACGACGCTCATGCCGGCTGCCCCACGACGGCGGCGACGCGGCGCATCAGCCCGGGGACGTCGGCTCCGCGGTCGTGCGCGAAGAGCCAGTCGCACAGCTGCACCGACGCCTCGACGACCTGGCGGGCGCGGTCGAGGCGGCGGGCGGTGAAGGCCTGGAAGACCGACTCGTCGACGGTGTCCGCGGCGAGCAGCAGCTCCGAGAGCACCAGGGCGTCCTCGAGGGCCATCGCGGCGCCCTGGGCGACGGTGGGCGGGCAGGAGTGGGCGGCGTCGCCGATGACCACGACGCGGCCGCGGTTCCACGGCCCGTCGATGAGGTGGCTGGTGAACCAGGTGTAGTTGACCCGGGAGCTGTCGTCGAGGCTCTCGCGCACCTCGTCCCAGGGCCCGTGGTACGCCCGGGCGAGCTCCTTCATCGTCGCGACCTGCTCCTCCGCGGAGAGCAGCTGGCGCTCCTGCGCGTCCTCGACGAGGTAGGCGTACATCCGGTCCTCGCTCGTCGGGCAGTAGCCGGCGATGTAGCAGGGGCCGCCGTAGACGAGGTCGGTGTGGGTGACCTCGGCGGGGCGCGGCACGAAGGCGCGCCAGATGCCCATGCCGTTGCGCTGCGGGGTCGTCTCGATGCCGATCATCGAGCGGACCGCGGAGTGCAGGCCGTCGGCGCCGATCACGAGGTCGTAGCGGTCGCTGACGCGCTCCCCGCCGACGGTGGAGTGGAGGGTGACGGCGTCGCCGTGGTCGTCGAGCGCGTCCACGCGGGTCGACCACCGGACGCGGGCGCCGAGCTCCTCGGCCCGCGCGAGCAGGATCCGCGCCAGCTCGGGGCGGTACATCCCGATCGTCGCGGGGAAGTCCGGGCCGCCGGTCTTCGCGTCCGGGATCAGCGCGACCACCGTGGCCTGCGGATCGGGTGCGCGCAGGCCCAGCACGTCGGCCGGGTAGGAGCGCTCGAGCACCTCGTCCCAGACGCCCAGCCGGGCGAGGGTGCGGCAGGCGTTGCCCTGGATCGTGATGCCCGATCCGGTGTCGGAGAGGCCGTCGCGCGCGTCGAGGAGGTCGACGTCGACCCCTCCCTCGCGCAGGAGGATCGCGGCGGCGAGACCGGCGAAGCCGGCCCCGACGATGCCGACGGAGGAGAGTGCTGGCATGACCGGCTCCTTCAGAGTGGTGGTGCGGAGGCGACGAGCGCCGGGGAGGTGGGGCTACTTCAGGGCGATCGGGTTGACCGGGGCTCCGACGGCGCCCGTGAACGGGATCGGGGCGGCGACGAGGAGGAACTCCCACACGCCGTCCGCGCGGCAGTCGGCCGCGAGCGCGTCGAGGTCCCACATCTCGCCGATGGTGAGGCCCATGTTCGGGATGGCGACCTGGTGCAGCGGCTGGAAGGCCTCGTCGAACTCGTTGGGGCGGACCTCGAAGCCCCAGGTGTCGGTGGCGACCGCGGCGACGTCGCGCTCGCGCAGCCAGCCCGCGGTGGTGAAGGAGAGGCCGGCGCTGGGGCCGCCCGCGTACCCGTTCCAGCCCTCGCGCCTGGCGCGGGCGAGGCGTCCGGTGCGGACGAGCAGCAGGTCGCCCTCGCCGACGCGGGAACTCGCTCCCTGCACGGCGATCGTTCGCTCGAGGTCGGCGACGGTGATGGCGTAGCCGTCGGGCAGCTCGCCGCCCTCGCCGATCGCGCTGCCGACGTCGAGGAGCACGCCGCGGCCGTTGAGCAGGGCGCTCACGTGCTCGATCCCGGTCACTCCGTCGCCCTCGCTGGTGACGACCCGGCCGGCGGCGCGGCCGTTCCAGGCCTTCCCGCGGTCGAAGATGTGGCCGAGGCCGTCCCACTGGGTCGAGGCCTGGAGCGGCATGGCGACCACGTCGTCCGCGCCGCCGATGCCGTGCGGGAAGCCCTGGTCGCCGAACTCGGCGTCCAGGCCCGTGTCGAGCATCGTGTGCACGGGGTTCGTGCGGCGGCGCCAGCCGTTCTGCGGTCCCTCGGAGTCGAAGCGCTGCGAGAGGCTGAACGCCGCGCCGCGGGTGACGAGGCGGGCCGCGGCCAGGCGGCGCTCGTCGGTGATGAGGTTCGCGGTGCCGACGCGGTCGTCCTCGCCCCAGCGGCCCCAGTTGCGGTGGGCCTCGGCGGAGCGGCGGACCTCCTCGGCGGGGTCGCTGCGATCGAGATCCGCCGGGTCGCGGGTCGGCGGGGTGGTCATCGGGGCTGCTCCGCCACGCAGGTGAAGCGCTGCGTGCCGAGACCGGTCACCGAGCCCTCGAGGCGGTCGCCGGCCTTGAGGAAGATCCCGCGCGCCTGGCCGTTGCCGGCCGGGCTGCCCGTGAGCAGCAGGTCGCCGGGGAGGAGGGGGATCGTCTGCGAGGCGGCCGAGATCAGCCGCGGGATGTCGAAGAGGAGGTCGCTCGTGTCGGCGTCCTGCATCGTCTCGCCGTTGAGGTCGAGCCGCAGCTCGAAGGGGGCGTCCGTGAACTCGGACGCGGGCACCGCGAACGGGCCGGTGGGGTTGAAGCCGGGCGAGTTCTTCGCGCGGAACCAGTCGGTGCCGATCTCGGGCATGTCCTTGCGGAAGATCAGGTCGCGGGTGCTCACATCGTTGACGATCGTGTAGCCCCAGACGTGGTCCATGGCGTCCTCGGGCGAGACGTGGAACGCCTCCGTGCCGATGATCACGGCGAGCTCGAGCTCCCAGTCGTGGCGCTCGCTCGCGGCGGGCAGCACCAGGTCGGAGTCGGCGGCGACGACGGTCTGCGGCAGGCCGATGAAGAAGTAGGGCTCCCCGTGAGCGGCGCGGGCGTCCATCATCGCGGCGGCCTCGGCGCGGACCTGCTCCACGGGGCGGGGGTCGTCGGGGGAGCGGTGGCCGACGACCAGCCCGATGACGTGGGTGCGGTAGTTGGCGCCGGTCTGCAGCAGCTGGCGCGGAGCCACGGGGGCGAGGAGCTCGATCTCGTCGAGGGCGACGCCCTCTGAGCCGCCGGGGATCGCGCGGACCGCCTGCTCGAGCTCGGCCCAGCGGGCGAAGACCTCGTTCGCGTCCGCGACGCCCAGGGCGGAGAGGTCGACGCGGTGCACGCGTCCCTCCGAGAGGACGCCCAGCGCGGGGCCGTCAGGGGTGCGGAAGCGCACCAGTCCGAATCGGACGAGAGCGTCCTCGGGTCGCAGCGTCATCAGTGACGGTCCTTCCGGTCCAGCGGCGTCGTCACCGCTCCCTCACTCTGACCCCGCTCGGGGTGATCCGCCAGATCGATTCCCCGATGCGGCGCATCCACGGGATCGATGACCGAGGGCATCACCCGAGCTGATGCCGACGATAGGCAAGTGCAGGTTCCCGGATACCTCCGGCGTCGCGAGAGTGGGGAGCGCGGCACGCCGAGGCCGCCCGAGTCCCCGGAAAGGATCAACGATGATCAAGCTGCTCTCCCACCTCTCGTTCGTGACCATCACCGCCCCCGACGTCGAGGCGAGCGTGCGCTTCTACGAGGAGCAGGTCGGCCTCACCGTCGTCGACCGCACCGACGACGCCGTCTACCTCCGCTGCTGGGGCGACTACTACCGCTACAGCGTCGTGATCGTCGCCGGCGACGAGCCCTCGCTCGAGACCATGGCGTGGCGCACCTCCAGCGCCGAGGCCCTCGAGGAGGCGGCGCGCCGCATCGAGGAGGCCGGCTCCGCGGGCGAGTGGTTCGAGGGCGCCGGCATCGGCCGCGCCTACCGCTTCACCGGCCCCTACGGCCACTCGATGACGCTGCACTGGGACGTCGAGCACTTCCACGCCGAGGGCGACGCCGGCTCGATCTACCCCGACCGCCCCTCGCGCCGCAGCCGCCACCTCGGCGCGCCCCGCCAGCTCGACCACGTCACGATCGCCTCGCGCGACGTCGACGGTTTCGCGAAGTGGTACAACGATGTGCTCGGCTTCCGCATCATGGCGCGCACCGTCCTCGACGAGGCGCCGATCTCGGTCTTCTCGGTGCTGACCACCAACGAGAAGTCGCACGACCTCGGCGTCGTCCTGGACGGCTCCTCGCGCCCCGGCCGCGTCAACCACTACGCCTTCTGGGTCGACCAGCGCGAGGACCTCCTCCAGGCCGCCGACATCCTGATGGAGAACGGCGTGCCGATGGAGTACGGCCCCTCGATCCACGGCATCGGCGAGCAGAACTTCCTCTACTTCCGCGACCCGTCCACGCTCCGCATCGAGATGAACACGGGCGGCTACCGCAACTACGTGCCGGACTGGACGCCGAACACCTGGAAGCCCTCGCTCGGCTCGAACAACTTCTACCGCAACAGCGCCATGCCGATGTCGATGACGGAGTCGTTCCCGCCGGCCGACGGCCCGAGCGCGACCGAGGAGGGCGTGCCGGACGAGATCAAGGACGCGCTGCTCAACCCCTACAAGGTGCAGGGCCGCGGCTGACGCCGTCCCGTCCCACGAGGGCGCCGCAACCCGATCGGGTGCGGCGCCCTCGTTCGTCCCGGCCCGGTGAGCAGCCGCGGCGTCAGCTCGGCGGCGCCGCCGTCGACGCCCGCTCCACCAGCACCGGCGGCACCGGGCGGTCGACGGCGGGCTCCTCGCCGCGCAGCTCCGCGAGCACGACCCCGATCGTGCGGCGGCCGACCTCCGCGAAGTCCTGGCGGATGGTCGTCAGCGGCGGCTGGTAGTGCGCCGCCTCGGGCACGTCGTCGAAGCCGACGACGCTGAGGTCCTCGGGCACGCGCAGTCCCCGCTCGGTGCAGGCGTGCAGGAGTCCGAGGGCCATCTGGTCGTTGCCGGCGAACACCGCGGTCGGCAGAAGCGCGGCTCCGAGGAGGCGGAGGCCGGCGCGGTAGCCGGACTCGGCGCTCCAGTCGCCCTCCACGACAGCGACGGGGTCGAGGCCGGCCGCGCTCATCCCGGCGCCGAAGCCCTCGAGCCGGGCCTGCGCCTCCACCCAGTGCTGCGGACCGGCGAGGTGCGCGATGCGGGTGTGGCCGAGGCCGACGAGGTGCTCGGTCGCCAGTCGTGCTCCGGCCGCCTGGTCGACGAGGAGCAGGGAGTCGGCGCCGCGGTCCGTCGCGCCGAGCGTCACCGAGGGGACGCCGATCGCGAGGCTCTCGATCGCCTCCAGCGCGCGCTCCTGCGGGGCGAGGACCACGATCGCCTCCACCGACTCCCGCTGCAGGTGGGCGAGGCCGTCGGCCAGCGACTCCGCGTCCGGCGCCGCGTTCACGACCGGGACCCGGTAGCCCGCGTCGCGCGCCGCCTGCTCGATCGCGGCCATCGCGGTGGCGGTGCCGTAGAAGCTGTGGCTCTCGGCGGCGAGGATCCCGATCAGGCCGGAGCGGCTCGTCGCCAGGGCGCGGGCGGCGGCGCTGGGGCGGAAGCCGAGGTCCTCGATCGCGGCGAGCACGCGCTCCCGGGTGCGCGGCCGCAGCTGGGGGCTGTCGTTGAGCACCCGCGAGACCGTCTGGTACGACACTCCGGCCCGCACCGCGACGTCGCGGATGGTCGGCGCGCGGTCGAGGGGCATGGCCACACCGTAGCGGTGCGTGCGCCCCCGCCCCCTCCCGCGAGACGCCTCCCGGGTGCGCGTTCGTCGGCGGGTCGCGTACCGGAGCGGCGTCCCGCGGGCGCGGGTCAGGGGCCGCCGAGCCAGTGGTCGATGCGGTGGTGGTCGGGGGTGAAGCCGTGGTCGACGCCCCAGAGGACGGCCTGCGTGCGGCTGGTCGCGCCGATCTTGCCGTAGACGCTGCGGATGTAGGACTTCACCGTGTTGGGGCTGAGGTAGGTGAGGGCGGCGACGTCGGCGTTGCTCTTGCCCTGCGTGATGAGCGCGAGGATCTCCGACTCCCGGTCGGTGATGCCCTCGTGGCGGCCCGGCCAGTCGAGGCCCGGTGCGCTGCCCGCCCGCCGTGGAGGATCACTGACGACGACCTCGCCCGCGGCCACCCGCTCGAGCGCGGCCACCAGCTCCCGCGCCGGCAGGGTCTTGGAGAGGTAGCCGTGGACGCCCTGCTCGAGGGCGTCCGCGATGAGCGTCGGCGCGAAGTTCCACGTGTAGACGACCACGTGCTCGGCCCGCTCGTTGCGCACCAGCTCCGCGATCTCGTGGTGGTCCGACTCCGGCTGGGCGAACGAGTCGTAGAGGACGACGTCGATCCGGTCGGAGAGTGAGGCGTTCGCGTCGATCTCGGCGACGACCACCCGGTCGCGGTAGTGGTCGAACATGTGCGCGAGGCCCGTGAGGACGACGTCGTAGTCGTCGACGAGCGCGACGGTGAGGGGCGCACGGCGGGTCATGGTCGGACGCTACCGCACGGCTCGTCGGTGCGAGCACACCCCCAGGGGTGTACCGCCGCCTCCTCCGGGGTGGTTGCGTAGCCACCGGTCCCGCAACCGCGGAACCGATCAGCGGGCCCCCGCCCGCACAACGGAAGGACGACCGCCATGCTCGGTCTCATCATCAGCCTCATCGTCGTCGGACTCATCGCAGGAGCGCTGGCCCGCCTCATCGTCCCCGGGAAGCAGAGCATCAGCATCGGCATGACCATCGTGCTCGGCATCGTCGGCTCGTTCGTCGGCGGCTTCCTCGGGTTCCTGATCTTCCAGCACGACCCGATGGACGGCTTCTTCCAGCCCGCCGGCATCATCGGCTCGATCATCGGAGCGATCATCGTCCTGCTCGTCTACACCCGCTTCGCCGGCCGCTCCGCCGCGCGCCGCTGACCCGCAGCGCACGGCGACAGCGAGGTCACTGCCGACCCGCCCTCCGCGGGCGTGCAGGCACCACGCTGACCGGCGGCCCCGGCCCGGTTCCCTCCACGGGCCGGGCCGTCGTGCTGTGCGCGGGGTGCCCGGGCGTCGTCCGCGGTCTCCGACGCTGCGTCCGCGGGTGCCGACGCTCCCTCCGCGGAGCCCGCGCCGCGTCCTCCGACCTCCGCGGATCGGCGGCGGAGTCCGTGGCTGCCGCGTCGGTGGCTGCCGAGTCCGTCGTCGCAGAGTCCGCAGCCGCGCAGTCCGTCGCCGCCCAGCCGCTGCGCACCGGGGTGCGCGATGCTCGGGCGATGCCGCTCGTCGTCCCCGATGCCCTCGTCCCGCTCGCGCTCCGGCTCGCCCGCGCGAACCGCACCTTCGTCAGCGCGGAGGGAGCCCGTCGCCGCATCCGGGAGCGTGCGCTCCGTCCCGCCTCCTACGGCCCGCCGCCCCGCCTCCGGCCCGGCGTGCGCGTCGACGTGGAGCAGGTCGGCTCCTGGCCGGTCTACACGATCCGCCCGCGGGTGATCCGCGGCGGCGTCGTCTACGTCCACGGCGGCGGCTGGGTGAACGAGATCGCGCCCCAGCACTGGTGGCTCGCCGCCCGCATCGCCGACGAGGCCTCCGTCGCGGTGACCCTCCCGATCTACCCGCTCGTGCCCTTCGGCACGGCGCTCGAGGCGCGCGACGGTGTCCGCGCCCTGGTGCTGCGGAGTCTGGAGCGGCACGGGGCGACCTGCCTCGCCGGCGACTCGGCGGGCGGCCAGATCGCCCTCTCGACCGCTCTCGCCCTGCGCGACGACGGGGTGGTCCTGCCGCGCACGACCCTCGTCTCGCCCGCGCTCGACCTCTCCTGGAGCAACCCGCGGATCCCCGAGGTGCAGCCGACCGATCCCTGGCTCGGCACCCCGGGCGGTCGCGTCCTCGCCGAGAGCTGGCGCGGCGCCCTCGACCTGCTCGATCCCGCGGTCAGCCCGCTGTTCGGCGACCTGGCGGGCCTCGGCCCCCTCACCGTCTTCACGGGCACGCGTGACGTCCTCAATCCGGACGCCCACGTGCTGGCCGAGCGGGCGGCGGCCGCCGGGGTCCCGTTCGAGCTCCACGAGGCCGTCGGGCAGGTCCACGTGTACCCGCTCGTGCCCACGCGGGCCGGCCGCGAGGCGCAGCACGACCTGGTCGAGGGGCTCCGCGCGGCGGTCTGATCGGAGGCGGTACGTCCCTGCGAGTCGAGGCTGACGAGTTCGCCGTGCGGCTTGAGGAGAAACGGGAGGTTTCCACTGACGCGGCCCGAGCGCCGACAGCTTCTCAAGTCACATTTCTTGAGCTCCTTTTCGGCTGCTTACTTGCTTGAGAACCGCAACGAGCATCGAGCCGAAAAGGGAGAACAAGATACCGGACAAGAATATGCGAGCATCTCGCGACGCAGCAGCCGGTGATGACGTGTAGTTCAAAACGATATCGGGCAATGCCACTTCTGCCTTCCCGGAATCAAGTGCGCTGTTTCCGATCCGAGTTCCGTCTAGCCCGGGCCAGGTCTCGACGGAAGTCGAGTCATCGAGGCCTGAGCTACTGGAGTACGCACTCTCGGACAGCTCCTTTATTCTGAATACGCCTATCTCTGCATTCGTCAGCTGCCGGTCATTGCTGAAGGCATCGTTGACCACCAGCGCAGGGATCTCGAAGCGCGGACCGGTTGCCTGGGCGGTCCAAAGGCTGGTGAAGGGCACATCGCACTGGAAGGAGACGGCGTTCCCCCGTACTTCGACTACTGACTCCGCCACTTGCGTCTGCTGCGAGTCGCCGTCGGTCCCGGACGAATCCACCATTTCCCACTGCGTTGCGGGAAAAGATGTCGGTTCTACGAGGGTGAATGACATCGCTGCCGCGATATCGATCGCGGAAAGACCCTTTTCACTGTGCGGTCGACCGTACCGGGCTTCCCTGTTCTGAAGTTGTGAATCGATGCTTGTGACGATCGCGGTCTGCTCGGTAGGCGACAGTTCGGTGAACGAGAGGCCGGTCCAGATACTCGCTTCGACGCTTGGATCGCAGGCTTCGAAATCCTCGGCTGCATCTCCACCTATAACGAGGGTTGCCGCTTGTCGGCCTGGTGCGGTCGGCGCGGCGTCCGAACCGTCGAGACGACTCGGCAGGTCGACTGACACATTCGACGAACCATCGATTGCGCCGGCTACTCCTATGAACACCGAGACCCGGCCCTTGGGCCGGTCCTCTGGATCTATCCCTAGAAGGGAGAGCCTTCCCTCAACTGCTGCCCGATCGGTGAGCGAAGCAATCGCGAACGCTGATCGCACACCCTGGTCGATCGGGAGTGTACCTGTGTTCATCGCGACGAGTATCGCCCCGGCAACGGCAAGAACTCCAATCAGCGATGTGGCTGCGATCCTTGCGCGAGACGGAATGCTCACATCGTGCCCCATCTTGATCGCGAGACGGAGTAACTGACGGTTGCTATCAGTGCCGCGACTGTGAGCGATGCAGAGAGTCCAGCGCCGAGACGGAACCACTGGCGCCGGGTTTGAGCATCTCGAGATTCGAGCAGGGACGTTCCACCCGCGAGGGTGATTGCCTCCTTAGCGCGCGCTCCGCGCGCCCACCAGTCGTCGGAATAGGTCGATACAAGCGACCCGCCGTCGTCGTACTTCTGCTCGGTGGCGACGAAAGTGGAGCGGCTTTCGCTGACCGCGTCCGTGAATGCGGCTTCAATTCGGTACGACACCGTGAGCATTCCCATGCCGTCAGGTCGATTGTGCGCCGCGACGAGGTCAGGGGAACGAAAGCGATCTCGCTCTCGAACCGATCCGAGCACGGCGGTGGAGTCGAACGAGCATGTCAGGCGAGCTGTCGCGAGTTGGTAGGTGGTGGGTGCAGCGTTGTCATCTGCTGACCAGACTCGATCTTGGGTGTCGTGGACCTGGATACCTCGGGCCACGAGCAGCTTTTGTTGCTCGAGCCACCGGTTCGCGCTATCCGGCGCGAGGAGCGACCTGGCCGGATCGCTGTAGAGGCGGCCTGTTCCGGGGCGTCGAGCGACGTAGGAGTCGAGCATCTCGGCCAACGGGTCGCTCGTTGTCATTGATGAGACGCTGCCCAGATCTATGCCGTTGCCGGCGCAGTTCGGGTTCGCGGTCATGAATCCGCCGCCGAGGACGATGTCGACGAGTGCGCCTGGGCTCGCGAAGATGTCGAATGTCAGTTCTATGCGCTTATCGCGCTCACTCAGCGGTAGCGGCTTCGAACTTGTCATCTCGATCCACAAGCTCCCACCGTCGTGATCCGTGAAGGCCGCGAAAAATGACGGGTCGGACTTGACGTCGACAACTGGAACAGTCGAGAACAAGAAAAGGAATGTGGTAGTGGTGCCTAGTATCAGTGCTCCGACTGCGCCCTGGACGGTTCGACGCGATGCAGATGCCATGCCGGAGCCCCCTCCTCGTGTTCGAGTCAAGGTAGCGCGTCCTCAATGAGTTTGCACCGCTTGTCATCGATATTCCCGCAGCGGAAGGATCACGGCGGCTCTACAAGGAGCAGCAGAACCTCACCGAGCGCTGACGGTGGTCGAGGTCGCCGCCCGCTCGTCCACGACGTCGAGGCGAGCCAGCGCGTTCGCCGTCCCCCGGCGGCCCCGCGTCACGACCAGGCCGATCATCGCGGCCGCCGCGAGGACGAAGGCGAGCAGCGACCAGAACCCGCCCTCGACGGCGAGCAGGGTCGACCAGCCGCCCGATCCCGCCGCCCAGCGCACGAGCCGCTGCCAGAGGAGCGGTCGCGGCTCGGGACGCAGGCGCACCACCGTCTCGCCGAGGGTCCGCCCGGACCGCAGCACGATCACCAGCTGGAGCAGCGGAGCGACGAACGGCAGGGCTCCGAGAACCACGTCCCCGTGGCTCGAGCGCGTGTCCACCCCCGCGAGCACGAGGCCGACCCCGGTGATCGAGACGAGCGCGCCCGTGATGAGGCTCAGCGCGAGCACGTCGCAGAACATGCCGAACGCGCGGCGGCGGATCGTGACCGGGCGGGCCAGCTCCGGCACCGCGCCCTCGGTCCGGCGGGTGAAGACGAGGAGCACAGGGGAGAGGAGGGTGCCGAGCAGGGCGCCGGCCGTATTGGCCAGCAGGTCGTCGACGTCGAAGAGCCGGTAGGCGCACGGGTAGAGGAACCAGTCGCCCGTGAGCTGCGTGACCTCGATGAGGAGCGAGACGGCGAAGCCGACGACGGTGCCGCCGATCAGCCCGGCGACGAGGCGCCCGCGCAGAGCGAGGTGGCGGACGAGCATCCCGAGGGGGACGAAGAAGACCACGTTCAGGAGCACCTGCGCGGACGCGGGGTTCGTCAGCAGCGCGCGGGGCCCGTCGATCCCGCCCTCCTTCGCGATGTCCCCGACGAACGCGAACAGGCGCAGCTGCGGACCCGATCCGGTGCGGCAGGCGGCGGCGACCGTCGCCTCGTCGGGCAGGGGGAGGAGCGTGTAGGTGACGAGGGCGAGCGCGTAGACCACGGCGGCGAAGGCCAGCACCGCGTTGCCGATCCCGAGGACGCCGCGGCGCCGGTACTGCAGGGCGGCCCAGGGCACGAGGCCCACGAGGGCGACGGCGGAGCCGAACAGGAGGGCGAGCACGGCGGAGGTCATGCGTCGACAGTAGGAGAGCGGAGGCCGATCCCCACCGACAGGCGCGTCGGGGATCTCCGCCAGCGCGATTCGTCCCTCCCCAGCGCGGGATCCGGGCGCTCCTCCACGGATCCGAGCGATCCCCGCCCGCCGCCTCCACGCCCTGCTAGCGTTTCCTGGGTCGCGTCCAAGAAACGCGTGCACCCCCGACCCCTCCACGAAAGACGTCATGCCGCTGCGCTCCCGCCTCCTCGCCCTCCCCGCCGCCGTCGCGGCCGCCGCGCTCCTGCTCAGCGGCTGCACCGCCGAGACGCCCGACGCCTCCAGCACCCCCGTCGACGGCGGGACCCTCACCTACGCGTCCGGCGACGCCGAGCCCACCTGCCTCGACCCGCACGTCGGCGGCAACTACCCGCAGGCGCTCCTCGCGACACAGGTGCTCGAGTCGCTCGTCTCGCGCGACGCCGACGGCACCATCACGCCGTGGCTGGCCGAGTCGTGGACCGTCTCGGACGACGCGCTCAGCTACGACTTCACCCTGCGCGAGGGCGCGACCTTCACCGACGGCACCGCCCTCGACGCGGAGGCGGTCGCCGCGAACATCGCGCACCTGCAGGACCCGGCGACCAAGTCCTCCACCGGCTACCTCGCCGTGGCGAAGGTCGCCTCCGTCACCGCGGTCTCGCCGACCGTCGCCCGCTTCACCCTGACCGCGCCGGACAGTGCGCTGCTCGAGTCGCTCGCGCAGCCGTGGACCGCGATCGAGTCGCCCGCCGGCATCGCCCGCGGCGAAGAGGCCAACTGCGAGGCGCCCGTCGGCACCGGCCCCTTCACCGTCTCGGAGTGGGTCAGGCAGGACCACGTGACCCTCACCCGCAACGAGGCCTACGACGCGTCGACCGGCCCGACCGGGGACGGCCACGAGGGCCCCGCGCACCTGGCGAGCATCACCTGGCGCTTCATCCCCGACTCCGCCACCCGCTACGCGGCGCTGCAGTCGGGCGAGGTCGACGTGCTCGACAACGCCCAGCCCGACACTCTGAAGGCCGCGACCGGAGCCACGGACCTCGTCGAGCTCGACGCGCCCCGGCCCGGCTCGGTCAACCGCCTCGAGCTCAACTCCGGCCAGGCGCCGTTCGACGACGAGTCCGTCCGCGAGGCGTTCGTCCGCGGCGTCGGCGTGAACGACGCGATCGACTCCCTCTTCTTCGGCACCGCCGAGCGCTCCTACTCCCCGCTGTCCAGCCGCGAGGCGACCGCGTACTCCGACCCGTCGCTCTTCGAGGACGCCGGGTCCGACTCCGAGACGGCCGCCGCCGAGGACCTGCTCGAGAAGGCCGGCTGGGTGGACTCGGACGGCGACGGCATCCGCGAGAAGGACGGCACGCCGCTGACGCTGCGCTTCCCCGTCAGCACCAACCAGTCGATCCCGGCCGAGCAGTCGCTGTTCGAGCAGATCCAGGCCTCGGCGAAGACCCTCGGCTTCGACGTCCGGATCAGCCTGCTCGACCTGTCGAGCTGGTACACCGCGCTCGCGTCGAACGAGTACGAGCTGGTGAGCGCCCCGTACACGAAGGTCGGACCCGACGTTCTGCGGATCCTCTACTCCTCCTCGGGCATCACCCCCGCGCCGAGCGGCTACTTCGCCAACCACGCGCAGATCGCCGACCCCGCGCTCGACTCGCTGCTCGAGCAGGCGAGCGCCACCACCGACGAGGACGCCCGCGCCGACCTGTACGAGCAGGCCCAGCGGATCGTCCTCGAGGGCTACTGGATCCTGCCGCTCTACGACCAGCAGAACCACTACCTGCACCGGTCGGCCGTCCAGGGCCTCGTCGCCCTCGACACCGTGTCGACCCCCTGGTTCGCCGACGCCTGGGTCTGACCCGGCTCCGGAGAGCCGCCTGCACCGATCGATGAGCGGACGCATGCCGGTCGAGTAGTCGCCGCGGCGGCGCATCGAGACCCCGCGATCGGGACGGGCGGACCTCGATGCGCCCGCTCCGCGGGCTGCTCGATCAGCAGGGATCCGTCCTCCATGCTGGTCGAGTAGCCGCCGACGGTCGCGCATCGAGACCCCGTGCTCCGGAGGGAGCGGACCTCGACGAAGCCCCGCCCCCTCCATCGCCCCGACCAGAGAGGACGCCCGCCCGCATGATCCGCCGCGTGCTCCTCCGCCTCGGCGGCGCCCTCGTGGTGCTGTGGGCCGTCGCGACCGCCGTCTTCGTCCTCATCCGCCTCGTCCCCGGCGATCCGGCGCAGGCGATCCTCGGCGGTCCGGGCTCGCAGGCGTCGCCGGAGGCGCTCGCCGCGGTGCGGGAGCAGTACGGCCTCGACCAGCCGCTCCTCGTGCAGTACCTGGTGCAGCTCGGCAGGCTCGCGCGCGGCGACCTCGGTACCTCCTACTCCCTGCGCACCCCGGTCGCGCAGATCCTCGGCGAGCAGCTGCCCGGCACCCTCCTGCTCGCCGTGCTCGCGCTGACCGCCGCGTGGATCCTCGCGTTGGCGACCGCCCTCTGGTCGACCCGGGGCGGCCGGCTCGCCGCCGCGATCGGGTCCGGCCTCGAGCTCACGGCGGCCGCGCTCCCGCACTTCTGGCTGGCGACCGTGCTGATCGCCGTCTTCGCGACCGCGCTGCGCTGGCTGCCCCCGGTCAGCACCGGGTCGCCCGCCGGGCTGGTGCTGCCGACGCTCACCCTCGCGATCCCGCTGGCGGGCTTCCTCGGCCAGGTGATGCGCCGCTCCCTCCTCGACGCGCTGGAGTCGCCGTTCGTGCTCGCCGCTCGGGCGCGCGGCGAGGGCGAGCTCGGCGTCCGCGCCCGCCACGCCCTGCGCCACGCGGTGCTGCCGGGCGTCTCGCTCTCGGGCTGGGCGTTCGGCTACCTGATCGGCGGGGCCGTGGTGGTCGAGACGATCTTCGCGAGGCCGGGGCTCGGCCGGACTCTGCTCGCGGCGGTGACGGTCCGTGACGTGCCGGTGGTGACGGGTGTCGTGCTGGTCACGGCGCTGGCGTACATCGTCGTGACCCTCGCCACCGATCTGCTGACCCGCGTGATCGACCCGCGGCTGGCGCGGCGGGAGGCGGTCGCGTGAGCGAGCTCGAGCTGCGCGCCGCCCGCCCGCTCCGCCGGGGTCCCTCCCGCTTCCGCGCCGGCGAGGTGCTGGCCGCGGTCTTCGTGGTGCTGCTCCTGCTCGCCGCCGTCGTGCCCGGGCTGCTCGCCCCCTCCGATCCGCTCGCCGTCGCCCCGCGCGACGCCTTCACCCCACCGGGTGCCGCGCACCTGCTCGGCACCGACGAGTCCGGTCGCGACGTCCTCAGCCGCCTCATCGCGGGGGCCGGCGCATCCCTCCTGATCGGCGCCAGCGCCACCGCGATCGGCCTCGTCCTCGGCGCGGTGCTCGGGGTGGTCGCGGCGTTCGGCGGCCGCGTCGTCGACGGCGTGATCGGCCGCGTGCTCGAGGTGCTCTTCGCCTTCCCCGCGCTCCTGCTCGCGCTGCTCGTGATCGTGGTCACGGGTCCCGGAGTCGTCCCCGCCACCATCGCGGTCGGCCTCTCGACCGCGCCGGGGTACGCCCGCATCCTGCGCACGCAGCTGCTCGGCATCCGCGACTCCGGCTACGTCGAGGCGGCGCGCGTGCTGGGGCACGGACCCGTCCGCATCCTCGTCCGGCACGTCCTCCCCAACACCTTCGGGCCGCTCGCCGTGCTGGCGACCCTCGGCGTCGGCCAGGCGATCGTCTGGGCCTCGGCCCTCAGCTACCTGGGCCTGGGCGCGGAGCCGCCCGCGCCGGAGTGGGGCGCGATGCTCTCGGCGGGCCGCACCTACCTCGCGAGCGCGTGGTGGCTGACCGTGTTCCCGGGGCTGGCGATCGTGCTGACCACGATCGCGACGACGGTCCTCGGCGGGCGTCTGCGGGGTGCGCGGTGAGCGCGGTCGTCGTCGAGGGGCTCCGGGTCGCCTTCGACGGAGTCGAGGTGGTGCACGGGGTCTCGTTCCGCGTGGAGCCGGGGGAGTGCGTCGCGATCGTCGGCGAGTCCGGGTCGGGCAAGAGCGTCACCGCGCGAGCGCTGCTGGGGCTGAGCGGAGGCGCCGTGACCGGGAGCGTCCGCGTCGGCGGGACCGAGGTGGTCGGAGCGGGCGAGCGGGAGCTGCGGCGGCTGCGCGGCGGATCCGTCGGCTTCGTCCCTCAGGACGCGCTGCTCTCGCTCGACCCGCTGCGCCCGATCGGCCGCGAGATCGGCGACGTGCTCCGCCTCCACGGCCGCCTCCCCGCGGCCGAGCGCGCGCAGCGGACGGTCGAGGCCCTGGCGAGCGTCGGCATGCCGGAGCCGGCCGAGCGGATGCGGGAGCGCTCCGGCGACCTCTCCGGCGGGCTCCGCCAGCGCGCCCTCCTCGCGGCGGCCGTGGCGCTCGATCCGCCGCTGCTCGTCGCCGACGAGCCGACCACCGCGCTCGACGTCACCGTCCAGGCCCGCGTGCTCGAGCTCTTCGCCGAGCAGAAGGCGCGCGGCCGGGCGCTCGTCCTGGTCTCGCACGACCTCGCGGTGGTGGCGGGCCTCGCGGACCGCATCCTCGTGCTCGCCGACGGCCGCGTGGTGGAGGAGGGGACCGCGGCCGAGGTGCTGCGCGCGCCCCGCAGCCCCGAGGCCCGCGCGCTCGTGGCCGCCGTCCCCGCCGGGCGCCCGCGCGGCTCCCGGCTCACCGACCCGACCGCACCGGCGACCCCGCCCGAGACCCCCGGCGAGGTCGTGGTCGCGGCCCGCGGTCTCGCCGCCCGCTTCCCGCTGCCCGGCGGAGGAGTGCGGGTCGCGGTCGACGACGTCGACCTCCGGCTGCGGCGCGGCGAGACCGTGGGGCTCGTCGGCGAGTCCGGGTCGGGCAAGAGCACGGTGGCCCGGCTCGTGCTGGCGCTGCGGCGTCCGGACGCGGGCGCCGTCGAGCTGTTCGGCGAGCCGTGGTCGGCAGCGACCGAGCGCTCCCGCCGTCCCCGCCGCCCGCGGATCGGCGCCGTCTACCAGGACAGCCTCTCCTCGTTCGACCCGCGCTGGAGCGTCGGCCGCCTCCTCCGCGACGCCGGCGCCGCCTCCGTGCCCGCGCTGCTCGAGAGCGTGGGGCTCGACCCCGCCCTGGAGCGGCGCTCGCCGCGGACCCTCTCCGGCGGTCAGCGCCAGCGCGTCTCGATCGCCCGGGCGCTGGCGACGCGCCCCGACGTGCTGATCTGCGACGAGCCCGTCTCGGCCCTCGACGTGTCGGTGCAGGCGCAGATCCTCGACCTGCTCGACGACCTGCAGCGCCGTCACGGCCTCGCCCTCCTCCTCATCTCGCACGACCTCGGCGTGATCGCGCACATGAGCGATCGCATCGCGGTGATGCGCGAGGGCCGGATCGTCGAGGCGGGGCCGGCCGCGTCGCTCCTCGCCGCACCGCAGGAGGAGTACACGCGCCGCCTGCTCGCCGCCGCCCCGCGCCTCGAGCGCTGAGCCGTCCGCGGCGCGGCCCCCGCGCAAGCCCGCGCCGCGAATCCGCCGCACCTCCACCACGTGTCGGACCTGCGGCGTAGCGTTGCCGAGGTGATGCGCCCGACGACCCAGACCCTCGGCCAGCTCCGTGCCTCCGGGCACGTGCAGAAGAGCCTCCGCACCGAGATCCGCGACAACCTGCTCGACGCCCTGCGCGAGGGCCGCGATCCCTGGCCGGGCCTGCACGGCTTCGCCGAGACGGTCATCCCGCAGGTCGAGCGCGCCGTCATCGCCGGTCACGACATCGTCCTGCTGGGCGAGCGCGGCCAGGGCAAGACCCGCCTCCTGCGCACCCTCGTCGGCCTGCTCGACGAGTGGACGCCCGTCATCGAGGGGTCCGAGCTCGGCGAGCACCCCTACGAGCCGATCACCACGGAGAGCCGCCGCCGAGCGGAGGAGCTGGGCGAGGACCTGCCCGTCGCGTGGAAGCCCCGCGAGGAGCGCTACGTCGAGAAGCTGGCCACCCCCGACACCAGCGTCGCCGACCTCATCGGCGACGTCGACCCGATGAAGGTGGCCGAGGGCCGCAGCCTGGGCGACCCGGAGACCATCCACTTCGGCCTCATCCCGCGCAGCCACCGCGGTATCGTCGCGATCAACGAGCTGCCGGACCTGGCCGAGCGGATCCAGGTCGCCATGCTCAACGTGATGGAGGAGCGCGACATCCAGATCCGCGGCTACGTCCTCCGCCTCCCCCTCGACGTCCTCGTCGTCGCGAGCGCGAACCCGGAGGACTACACGAACCGCGGCCGGATCATCACGCCGCTGAAGGACCGCTTCGGCGCCGAGATCCGCACCCACTACCCGACCGCTCTCGTCGACGAGGTCGCCGTCATCCGGCAGGAGGCGGACCTCGTCGCGACCGTGCCCGATGCGCTCATCGAGATCCTCGCCCGCTTCACGCGGGCCCTGCGCGAGTCGAGCTCCGTCGACCAGCGCAGCGGCGTCAGCGCCCGCTTCGCCATCGCCGGCGCCGAGACGATCGCCGCCGCCGCCCTGCACCGCGCCACCCGCCGCGGCGAGGAGGAGGCGGTCGCCCGCCCCATCGACCTCGAGACCGCCGTCGACGTGCTCGGCGGCAAGATCGAGTTCGAGTCGGGGGAGGAGGGCCGCGAGGACGAGATCCTCGACCACCTGCTCCGTCAGGCCACCGCCGAGACCGTCCGCGCTCACCTGCGCGGCGTCGACCTCGGGCCGCTCGTCGAGGCGGTCGAGAACGGCGCGATGATCACGACCGGCGAGCAGGTGACCGCCCGCGAGTTCCTGGCCGGCCTGCCGCTGCTGGGCGAGGCCCGCGTGTACGACGAGGTCGCCGAGCGTCTCGACGCCGTGGGGGAGGGGCGCCGCGCCGGAGCGGTCGAGCTCGCCCTCGAGGGCCTCTACCTCTCGCGCAAGCTGAGCAAGGAGACGGGCGGGGGCGAGGCCGTCTATGGCTGATGCTCCGCGCGGCAACCGGCGGCTGAAGCGCGACGCGCGCTACGCGAAGTACGACGGGGGACCCGATCCGCTCGCTCCTCCGGTCGACCTGAAGGAGGCCCTCGACGCGATCGGCGAGGACGTGATGGGCGGCACCTCGCCCGAGCGCGCCCTGCGCGAGTTCCTCCGCCGTGGCACCCGCGACCGCGAGGGCCTGGACGACCTGGCCGCCCGCGTCGCCGAGCGGCGTCGCGAGCTCACGCAGAGGAACAACCTCGACGGCACGCTCCGCGAGATCCGCGAGCTCCTCGACAAGGCCGTCCTCGCCGAGCGCAAGCAGCTCGCCCGCGACACGCAGATGGACGACGGCGACCGCGCGCTCGCCGAGATCCAGCTCGACAGCCTCCCGCCCTCGCCGGCCGCGGCCGTCTCGGAGCTCCGCGACTACCGCTGGCAGAGCCCCGAGGCGCGCGCCGACTTCGAGCGGATCCGCGAGCTCCTGGGCCGCGAGATGCTCGATCAGCGCTTCGAGGGGATGAAGCAGGCCCTCGAGAACGCGAGCGACGAGGACCGCGCCGCGATCGACGCGATGCTCCGCGACCTGAACGAGCTGCTCGAGGCGCACGCGCGCGGGGAGGACACCCCCGAGCAGTTCGACGCCTTCATGGAGCAGCACGGCGAGTACTTCCCCGAGGGCCCTAAGTCGGTGGACGAGCTGATCGACGCGCTCGCCGCCCGCGCGGCCGCGGCCCAGCGGATGCGCAACTCGATGACCGCCGAGCAGCGCGCCGAGCTCGACGCCCTCGCCCAGGAGGCCTTCGGCACGCCGGAGCTCATGCAGTCCCTCGGCCGCCTCGACGAGACCCTGCGGGGGCTCCGTCCCGGCGAGGACTGGGGCGGCTCCGAGCGGATGGACGGCGAGCAGGGGCTCGGCCTCGGCGACGGGACGGGCGTGTTCCAGGAGCTGGCCGACCTCGACGCCCTCGCCGACCAGCTCGCGCAGACGGACCGCTCCTCCCTCGACGACCTCGACCTCGACCTGCTGGCGAAGCGCCTCGGCGAGGACGCCTCGGTCGACGCGCAGACGCTGAAGCGCCTGGAGCGGGCCCTGCGCGACTCCGGGACCCTGCGCCGCGGCTCCGACGGCCGCCTCGCCCTCAGCCCGAAGGCCATGCGCCAGCTCGGGAAGGCGCTCCTGCGCGACATCGCCGAGACCGTCTCCGGCCGTCAGGGCGCCCGCGACGTCCGGCGTGCGGGCGCGGCGGGCGAGCGCTCCGGAGCGACGCGCTCGTGGGAGTTCGGCGACACCGAGGCCTGGGACATCCCCCGCACGGTGACCAACGCCCTCACCCGCACCGCCGGCGAGGGCAGGCCGGTCGGCTCGGGGGTGCGCATCCGGATCGACGACGTCGAGGTGCAGGAGACGGAGGCGCGCACGCAGGCCTGTGTCGCGCTCCTCGTCGACACCTCGTTCTCGATGGCGATGGACGGCCGCTGGGTGCCGATGAAGCGCACTGCGCTCGCCCTGCACACCCTGATCAGCAGCCGGTTCCGAGGAGACGCGCTGCAGCTCGTCGCCTTCGGCCGACGCGCCGAGGTGATGGACGTCGAGCAGCTGGTGGGCCTGGACGCCGAGTGGGACAAGGGCACGAACCTGCACCACGCGCTGCTGCTGGCCAACCGGCACTTCCGCAAGCACCCGAACGCGCAGCCGGTGCTGCTCATCGTCACCGACGGCGAGCCGACCGCGCACCTCGAGCCCGACGGCGGCGTCTTCTTCGACTACCCGCCGGACCCGCTGACGGTCGCCGTCTCGGTCCGCGAGCTCGACGCGTCGCTCCGCCTCGGCGCGCACACCACGTTCTTCCGCCTGGGCGACGACCCGGGCCTCGCGCGCTTCATCGACTCGCTCGCCCGCCGGGTCGGCGGCTCGGTGGTGAACCCGGAGGCGGAGGACCTGGGAGCGGCCGTCGTCTCCTCCTACCTCGGCGCTCGCGGCGCGGGTCCGGGAGGCGGCGGGACGCCGGGCGAGGAGCTGTTCGGCCGCGGCTGGAGCTTCTGAGCCGCTCAGGATGCAGGAGGGACCCGCTCCCGCGCCTGAGGATCAGCGCGTCCCCGTCGCTCCGGAGGCGTTCGTCCTGAGTTCTGACCGCGCCCGGCTCAGAACAGCGGCCAGGGCACCGCGGGCATCCCGCCCCGCGGGCCCGGGAAGCGGCCGAAGGAGCCGAGCCGCTCGCAGCGCTTCGCGAACGCGGCGACCTCGTCCTCGGTGAGCAGCTCCGAGAGCGCCTCGCCGAGCGGTCCGTCGATCTGCGCGCGCAGGAGCGCCAGCGCCGTCAGCTCCTCCTCGAGCAGCGGTTCGCCGATCCAGCCCCAGAGGACCGTGCGCAGCTTGTGCTCGGAGTGGAAGGTGAGGCCGTGGTCGACCCCGTAGCGGTGGCCGTCGGGCAGCGCGAGCACGTGCCCGCCCTTCCGGTCCGCGTTGTTGGCGACCACGTCGAACACGGCCATCCGGCGCAGCGCCGTCGAGTCCTCGTGCACGAGGGAGATGTCGCGGTCCTCCTCGTCGCTGCCGTCGAGGACGTGCCGCCATCCGTCGGGCACGGCGTCGGCGGGCACCAGGTCGACCGCGTCCTGGTCCGGATCGATGTCCTGCCAGAGCTGGACCATGCCCGGCCCGAGCGGACCGTCGCGGAGCCACGTGCGCGGCACCACGTTCCAGCCGAGCGCCTCCGAGACGAGGTAGGCGGCGACCTCGCGGCCCGCCAGCACGCCGTCCGGGAAGTCCCACAGCGGCTTCTCGCCCGAGATCGGCTTGTAGACGACGGACGTCTCGCCGAGCTGCGCGAGGAACGTCGCGTTCGAGGCGATCGTGATCCGGCCGGCCAGCTCCAGCTCGCCGTCGAGCCCGCCCGGGTCGCTCATGCGAGCGGGCAGTCGTGCCCGTCGGGATCCATCGGCTCGCCGCAGCGGGGGCAGAGCGGACGTCCGGCGCCGACGACCTCGAGGGTGCGCTTCGCGAAGGCGCGCGCCGTGCCGACCGGGATCTTCACCTGCAGCATCTCGGTGGGCTCGGGCTCCTCCTCGGAGTCGTCCTCCGCCTCGGTCAGCGGGTAGGCCTCGATCACGATCTGCGCGGTGGACGGGTCCCAGCCGAGGCTGAGACCGCCGACGCGGAACTCGGGCTCCACGGGCTGGTCGAGCGGGTCGTTGTCGACGAGCTCCGGGGGAGTGCCGGCGGGGACGCTGACCGGGTTGCCCTGGGCGGTCATCAGCTGGTCGAGGATCTCGTCGATCTTCTCGGCGAGGAGGGCCGACTGCTGCTTCTCGAGGCCGACGCTGACCACGCGGGGCCCGGTCTTGGCCTGGAGGTAGAAGGAGCGCGAGCCGGGTGAGCCGACGGTCCCCACGACGACGCGATCGGGCCAGTCGAATCCGTGCACGATCGGAGGCATGCCCCCAGTCTACGAGCGCCCGCCTCCGCAGTGGCTGCGCGCGTCGGGCTCGGGCGGCCTGCTGATCGAGCAGCCGTCTCTTCTGCTGACCGAGCCCCCCGCGGAGCGGACGCATCGAGATCCGCCGCCGCCGAGCACCCGCATCCCTGCCGCTCGATCGAGCCCTGAAGCGGCCCTCCCGAACCCGCGCCTACTCGTGCCCCGCCCCGCCCCCCACGGCGGCGTCCGCCACGGGGGCCGCCTTCCGCAGCCAGCCCAGGTCCCCGGCGTCCGTGTTCATCGCGACGACCTCGGGCCGCCCCGCGCCGTAGCGGATGATCGACACCGACGCCGGTCCGACGCTGAGCCTCTGGAACAGGTCGAGGTGCATGCCGAGCGCGTCCGCGAGGATCGCCTTGATCGTGTCTCCGTGGCTGACCGCCGCCCACACCGCGCCGGCCCCGTGCTCCTCCGCCACCGCCGCGTCGTGCCGGCGGATCGCGGACACGGCCCGGGCCTGCATCGCGAGCATCCCCTCGCCGCCGGGGAAGACCACCGCGGAGGGCTGGTTCTGCACCGTCGCCCAGAGCGGCTCCGTCGCGAGATCCCGCAGCGAGCGCCCCGACCAGTCGCCGTAGTCGCACTCGGTGATGCCCTTGTCGATCACGGTCGCCGGCGATCCCGTCTGCCGCTCGAGGACGAAGCGCGTGGTCTGCCGGCACCGCTCGAGCGGGCTCGACACCACGGTCGCGAGCTCGACCGCCGCCAGCCGCTCCCCGGTGCGCGCCGCCTGCGTGCGTCCGACGTCGTCGAGCCGCACTCCGGCGGTGCGTCCGGCGAGGATCCCCGCGGTGTTCGCGGTGGTGCGTCCGTGCCGGACGAGGAGGAGCGTGGGCATGGGGCCAGCGTAGGCGGCCGTGCTCCCGCCCCGCCCCGTCGAGGGGCCGGGGCCGCGCGACTCCATCGCGGGACGGATGCCCCGGCCGCAGCGCCTGCCTAGGGTGGAGGAGCGGCCGCCCACCGCGGCCCGGAAGGGACACACATGGACGGGACGACGCCCCCCGGCATTCCCCAGGACGGCACGGACACCGAGAGCCCCGCCGCGCGCACCGCCGCCGACGGCACCGCTGCCGAGCACACCGACTCCGCGCACACCGACTCCGCGACCCCCGCATGGGTCGCCCCCGAGGCCTCCGGCCGCCACGGCGAGGTCGCCCTGCGGATCCGCGGCCTCCGCAAGCGCTTCGGCGACAAGGAGGCCGTGAAGGACATCGACCTCGACGTCCCCGCCGGGTCCTTCTTCGGGCTCGTCGGCCCCAATGGCGCGGGCAAGACGACGACCCTCTCGATGGCCACGGCCCTGCTCCGCCCCGACAGCGGCGTCGTCACGATCCACGAGGTCGACGTCTGGAAGGACACCCTCGAGGCGAAGCGGCTGATCGGCGTCCTCGCCGACGGCGTCAAGCTGTTCGACCGCCTCACCGGTCTCCAGCTCGTCACCTACTACGGCCTGCTCTGCGGGCTCGAGCGCTCCGTCGTCGTCGAGCGGACCGACGACCTCCTCGCCCTGCTCGGCCTCGATCCGGCCGACCGCACGCTCGTCGTGGACTACTCCGCGGGCATGACCAAGAAGATCGCGCTCGCCTGCGCGCTCGTGCGCGCCCCGCGCCTCCTGGTGCTCGACGAGCCGTTCGAGTCGGTCGACCCGGTCTCAGCGGCGAACATCCGCGACATCCTGACCGGCTTCGTCGCATCGGGCGGCACGGTCATCGTGTCGTCCCACTCCATGGACCTCGTCGAGCGGATGTGCGACCGCGTCGCCGTCATCGCCGACGGCCGCGTGCTCGCCTCCGGCACCCTCGAGGAGGTCCGCGCCGGCTCCAGCCTCGAGGAGCGCTTCGTCGAGCTGGTCGGCGGCCGCACCCACCAGGAGGGACCGGCATGGTTGCGCATCTCCTGAGGCTGCGGCTGCTCCTGCTCCGCAACTCGCTGACGCGGAACGTGTGGCAGCTGATCGGCGTGATCCTCGGCGGTCTCTACGCGATCGCGGTGCTCGGCCTGGTCGCGGCCGGCCTGGTCGCGCTCGGAGGCACGGACCCGGCGTTCGCGAACGTCGCGATCGTCCTCGGCGGATCCGCTCTGATCCTCGGCTGGGTGCTCGGGCCGATCTTCCTGTCCGGCTCCGACCAGAGCCTCGACCTGCCCACCCTCGCGACGTTCCCGATCCCGCTGCGTACCCTCCTCCTCGGGCTCGCCGCCGCGGGCCTCGCGGGCATCCCCGGCGTGGTGACCACGCTCGGGGCGCTCGCCTCCGCCGCCGCCTGGTGGAGCCGTCCGATCGGCATCCTTCCCGGCCTCGTCGCCGCGGTGATCGGCGTCGCGACCTGCGTGGTCGCGTCGCGCCTGATCGGCGCGCTCACCACGGGCCTGGGCTCGAGCCGCCGCTACCGCGAGGTGATCGGCGGCGTCGTGCTCGTCGTCGTCATCCTGCTCGGACCGCTCTTCTTCGGCCTGACCAACGTGATCCGCGACGGCCTGGACGTCCTGCCCGTGATCGCGGGCGCCCTCGGCTGGTCGCCGCTCGGCGCGATCTGGGCCGTCCCCGGATCCGTCGTCGCGGGCGACTGGGTCGCGGCGATCGCGCGCCTGCTGATCGGGCTCGCGACGCTGGCCGTCCTCGTCTGGGCGTGGACCCGGGCGCTGCGGCACGCGCTCGCGGAGCCCGCCGCGTCCGGCGCGCACTCCGCCTCCGGATCCGCGGGCCTCGGCCTGTTCGGGCGCTTCCCCGGCACCCCGACCGGCGCCGTCGCCGCGCGTGCCCTCGGCTACTGGTGGCGCGACCCGCGCTACAGCCGCGGGCTGCTCGTCATCCCCGCCGTCGTCGTCCTCGCGGTGTTCTACTCCGCGATCGGCAGCGGCGGCGACGCCTTCGTGCTGCTCTCGGCCGTGCTCGTCGGCCTGATCTTCGGCGTGACCCTCTGCGCCGACGTGTCGTACGACGGCACCGCCTGGGCGGCGCACGTCAGCTCCGGAGTGACGGGGTCGGCCGACCGCGCCGGTCGCGTCGTCGCCGCCGCGATCATCGGCGTCCCTGCGGTGGTCGTCGTGGCGGTGGGCACCGCGCTGTACGCGGGACGCGCCGACGCGATCCCGGCCGTGCTGGGCATGGCGCTGGCCCTCGTTCTCAGCGGGTTCGGAGTGTCGAGCGTCGCCTCGTCGCTCGTCGTCTACCCCGTGCCCGGGCCGGGGGACAGCCCGCTGAAGACGCCGCCGGGCTCCGGGATGATCTCGAGCGTCGTGATGCTGGGGAGCATGGCCGCGACCGGTCTGCTGGCGCTCCCGTCGATCGTCCTCGGCGCGATCTCGCTCATCGGCGGCGACCCGGCCTTCGGCCTGATCGGACTGGCGGCCGCCCTCGTGCTGGGCACCGTCTTCGCGCTGGTCGGCATCCGCGTCGGCGGTCGGATCGTCGACCGCCGAGCGCCGGAGCTGTTCGCCGCCCTCGTGACGATCGGCTGACGCGGGTGGCGGGGCGCGGGTGGGCGGTGCCCGCCCGCTGCCCGTCTCCGCCCCGCTCCCCGCCCCCGCGAGTGCGCGGAAGTCGTCGCACTCGAGCTCGAGTGCGACAACTCCTGCACACTCGCGGGAGCGCCGAGTGCCGAGTGCCGAGTGCCAAGCACTCAAGAGTCGTCGTAGTCGAGCGCGAGCACGATGACTTCTGCGCACTCGAGGGTCGCTCGAGTGGACGAGTGTCGAGTCTCCAAGAGTCGTCGCAGTCGAGGGCGAGTGCGACAACTCCTGCGTGCTTGCGAGTGCGACGACTCCTGCGCACTCGCGGGAGCCGACGAGGACCGCGCGCCCGCGAGTGGCCGCGCGCCCGCGAAGGCCCGCACGCAGGAGCCGCGGCAGAATGTGGACATGCGCAGCCTCGAAGTCCTCCTCGATCCGGAGTCGGAGGCTCGCGTCCGCGGCCAGTGGGAGGCGCTCGAGGCGGCCGGCATCTCGAGCCTCGCGCTGCACACGTCCGCCAGCAACCGCCCGCACCTCACCCTGGTCGCCGGGCCCGAGCTGACCGCCCCGGAGCCGGGCGCGCTCGGTCCGCTGCCGGCGACGGTCGACTTGGGCGCCGTCCTCCTCTTCCCGCACGCCGGGCGCTTCGTCCTCGCCTGGGGAGTGGTCCGCTCGCCCGCCCTCGACGCTCTGCACGACCGGGCCACGCGCCTCGTGCCGGGCGGCGTCGACACCTCGCTGCCGGACGCCTGGACGCCGCACATCAGCGTCTCGCGCCGCCTCCGCGCCGAGCAGCTCGGCGACGCCGTCCCCCTCCTCGGCGAGCCGTTCACCGTCGGCCTCGCGGGCGTCCGCTTCTGGGACGGCGACACCCGCACCCTCACCGACCTCTGATCCGGGCGCCGCAGAAGCCCCCCGACGCTCCTTGCAGCCGCCTCCCCAGGTCCCTCCCTGCAGCCCTTCTCCACAGTTCCCCGTACCCCCGGGGCGGCGTCGGAGGCGGCGGGTAGAGTTCCCCGGGTGACAGAGCCCACCGCGACAGCCCTCCCCGCCCCGCCGCTCGCCGACCCCTCGGCGGAGTCCCGCGGCGGCGTCCGGAGCGACGCGGCGAGCGGCGCTGCGGGCTCCGGATCCTCCGAGGCGCAGGCGATCCTCGAGAAGGTCTTCGGCTACGGCTCCTTCCGCGGCGAGCAGCAGGCCATCGTCGAGCAGGTGATCGGAGGCGGCGACGCCGTCGTCCTGATGCCCACCGGCGGCGGCAAGTCGCTCTGCTACCAGATCCCCGCCATCGTGCGCACCGGCACCGGCGTGGTCGTGTCCCCGCTCATCGCGCTGATGCAGGACCAGGTCGACGCCCTCCGCGCGAACGGCGTCCGCGCCGAGTTCCTCAACTCCACCCAGGACGCGGGCGAGCGCAGCCGCGTCGAGCGCGCCTACCTGGACGGCGAGCTCGACCTGCTCTACGTCGCTCCGGAGCGCCTGGGCAACGAGGGCACGAAGCAGTTCCTCGCCCGCGGCCGGATCGCCCTCTTCGCGATCGACGAGGCCCACTGCGTCAGCCAGTGGGGCCACGACTTCCGCCCCGACTATCTCGCCCTCGGCGAGCTCGCCGAGCGCTGGCCCGACGTCCCGCGCATCGCCCTCACCGCGACCGCCACCGAGGCGACGCACCGCGAGATCACCTCGCGCCTGCACCTCGGCGCCGCCCGCCACTTCGTTTCGAGCTTCGACCGCCCGAACATCCAGTACCGGATCGTCAACAAGGTCGAGCCGCGCAAGCAGCTGATCGACTTCCTGCGGCGCGAGCACGCGCACGACGCGGGCATCGTCTACGCACTCTCCCGCAAGAGCGTCGAGGCGACGGCCGAGGCGCTGCGCTCGGCGGGCTTCGACGCCGTCGCGTACCACGCGGGCCTCGACTCGCGGGTGCGCGCCGCCGCCCAGTCGCGGTTCCTCCGCGAGGAGGGCGTCATCGTCTGCGCGACCATCGCCTTCGGCATGGGGATCGACAAGCCGGACGTGCGGTTCGTCGCGCACATCGACCTGCCCAAGTCGGTCGAGGGCTACTACCAGGAGACGGGTCGCGCCGGCCGCGACGGACTGCCGTCCACCGCCTGGCTCGCCTACGGCCTGCAGGACGTGGTGCAGCAGCGCCGGATGATCGACGAGTCGCCGGGAGACCTGGCGCACCGTCGGCGGATGTCCGCGCACCTGGACGCGATGCTCGCGCTCTCCGAGACGGTCCAGTGCCGCCGGGTGAACCTGCTCGCCTACTTCGGCCAGGAGAGCACCGCCTGCGGCAACTGCGACACCTGCCTCGAGCCTCCCGCCTCCTGGGACGGCACGGTCGCGGCGCAGAAGTTCCTGTCGACGGTCGTCCGCCTCAAGCGCGAGCGCAACCAGCAGTTCGGCGCCGGTCACATCATCGACGTCCTCCGCGGCAAGACCACGCCGCGCACCACCCAGCACCAGCACGACGGCCTGGCCACCTGGGGCATCGGCGCCGAGCTCAGCGACACCCAGTGGCGCGGAGTCGCCCGCCAGCTCCTCGCGCAGGGCCTTCTCGGCGTGAACGACGACGGCTTCGGCACGCTCGTGCTCACGCCCGCGTCCGGCTCCGTCCTCAGCGGCGAGCGGAAGGTCGAGCTGCGGCAGGAGCCGGAGAAGCCGGCCCGCTCCAGCGGATCCTCCCGCGCCGGACGGTCCACCGTGGCCGAGCTGTCGGGTGAGGCTCAGCCGCTGTTCGAGCGGCTCCGGGAGTGGCGCGCCGCGCAGGCCCGCGCGCAGGCGGTCCCGGCCTACATCGTCTTCAACGACGCGACCCTCCGCGAGATCGCGACCGCCGAGCCGGCGACGATGGACGCGCTCAGCATCATCGGCGGCGTCGGCCAGAAGAAGCTGCTCACCTACGGCGAGGCCGTGCTCGCCGTCGTCGCGGGGGAGAGCCCCGAGATCGCCGTCCCGGAACCCGGTGAGGAGGCTCCCGCTCCCCGCCGCGCGCCGGCCGCTCGTGGCGGGTCGTCCCGCTCGCAAGGGGCGAAGCCCTCGTTCGGCCGCGAGTCGTCCGGTCCGCCGGTGTCCGCCGCGCAGCCGCCGGAGGACGACTGGGTGCCGCCGGACGAGCCCGACTGGGAGCCCGGCTGGGACAGCTACTGATCCGTCGCTGAGGCGCGCGGTTCACCGCCCGCGACGGAGGCGGGCGCCGGCGCGGGAGATCGTGTTCCGGGCTCCGCGTCGGCGATCGTGCCCATCTCGTCACCGACGCGAGCGACCTCGGCCCGAGGCGCCGGCGAGCGCCCTCAGCCGTTCGCGCCGGTCGACGCCATCCACCCGCCGAGCAGCGTGCAGCAGAACGACACCGCGAGGCCCGCCACCGGCACCCAGAACGCGATGCGCCGCCGCACCAGCAGCACGATCGAGACGGCCAGCGCCGCGAGGAACGGCACCCACACTCCTCCTGCGGCGAGGACCATCCCGCCCTCGATCAGGCCGATGTCGCAGGCGTTCGATCCGCCGCACGAGTCGCTGGCCATCGCGAAGAACAGCCCGAAGAACGACAGCAGCAGCGTCACCGCGGAGGCCACGAGGATCAGCACGATCGTCAGCACCAGGTCCCAGACGCGGACCGGGCGCCGATGGGGCACACCGGATCCCGGCGCGGCCGGAGGCGCGGGAGGCGCGGCCGCGACGTCCACGGGCGGCGCACCCGGAGTCCGGGGAGGCGCTGCCGCGACGTCCGCGGGCGGCCCGGCCGCCGGGTGTCGGGCGGGCGGAGGGGGAGGCAGCGGCGGCTCGCTCATGCCGAGAGACTAGCGAGGCGGCCTCCGGTGCGGCGTCGCTCCTCTGTTGGGATCCGCAGGGACAGTCCGTTCAGCACACGGACGAGCCTCCCCCTCCTCCGCTCCCGTCGGCAGGGACAGCCCCAGCGCACAGACGAGGCGCCCCGCCCCCGCCTGGTCGGTTCCGACAACGCGCTTCCGCCTCCGCCTGGCGCCGTTTGTGCCCGGGCGACGGAACGTTTCCGCCGCGCCGCCGAGCGACCTACCGTGCGAGGACCGCCTCCGCTGCCGCGCCCGTCGGCGCACGACGCACCGGGAGCGGCCCGAACCGCAGACGGTCGAAGGGACACGAACACCATGGTCAGCACCGCTCCCCACCCCCGCTCCGCCGCCGACGCCGCCGACCGGGCGGCCACCGGGCGCACGGGGGCCCGGCGCTCCCGCTCGGGCTCCATCGCGCCCACGCCGCCGGTGGACTCCCTCGGCTCCGAGGTCGACGCGCGCCTGGACGAGGACGGCGCCCCCGCCGTCGACGTCGCCGCCCTCGGCGAGACCCTCCTCGGCGCCTGGCGCGAGCAGCGCCTCGCCAGCCGCGCTCTGACCGCCCGCCCCGAGCTGCACCGCACCGACGGCCTCCCGATGAAGGAGCACCGCCTCCGCGTCTCGGAGCAGATGCGCGTGCTCGCGGCCGAGGGCGGCGTGCACCGCGCCTTCCCGGTCGACCTCGGCGGCGAGGCCGACCACGGCGGCAACATCGCCGGCTTCGAGGAGCTGGTCACCGCCGACCCCTCGCTGCAGATCAAGTCCGGCGTGCAGTGGGGGCTCTTCGGCGCCGCGGTCCTGCACCTGGGCACCCGCCCGCACCACGAGAAGTGGCTGCCGGGGATCATGAGCCTCGAGATCCCGGGCGCCTTCGCGATGACCGAGACCGGGCACGGCTCCGACGTCGCGTCGATCGCCACGACCGCCACCTACGAGGACGGCGAGTTCGTGCTGCGGACCCCGTTCCGCGCGGCCTGGAAGGACTACCTCGGCAACGCGGCGGTGGACGGGCGTGCGGCCGTCGTCTTCGCGCAGCTGGTCACCCTAGGGGTGAACCACGGCGTCCACGCCTTCTTCGTCCCGATCCGCGACGAGCAGGGCGCGTTCCTGCCCGGCGTCGGCGGGGAGGACGACGGCCTCAAGGGCGGTCTGAACGGGATCGACAACGGCCGCCTCCACTTCGACGGCGTCCGCGTCCCGCGCGAGAACCTGCTGAACCGCTACGGCGACGTCGCCGCCGACGGCACCTACTCCTCGCCGATCGCGAGCCCGGGCCGCCGCTTCTTCACCATGCTCGGCACGCTGGTGCAGGGCCGTGTCTCGCTCGACGGAGCCTCGGTCGCCGCGGCGAAGATCGCGCTGACGGTCGCCGTCACCTACGGCGATCAGCGCCGCCAGTTCACCGGCGGCGGCGAGCGGGAGGAGGTGCTGCTCGACTACCAGCGGCACCAGCGCCGCCTCCTGCCGCGCCTGGCCACCACCTACGCCGCCGCCTTCGCGCACGAGAAGCTGCTGACGGCGTTCGACGAGGTGTTCTCCGGCGCGAACGACACCGAGCAGTCGCGGCAGGACCTCGAGACCCTCGCCGCGGGGCTGAAGGCGCTCTCGACCTGGCACGCTCTCGACACGCTGCAGGAGGCGCGCGAGGCCTGCGGTGGCGCGGGCTTCCTCGCGGAGAACCGGCTCACGCAGCTGCGCGCCGACCTCGACGTGTACGCGACCTTCGAGGGCGACAACACCGTGCTCCTCCAGCTGGTCGCCAAGCGCCTGCTGACCGACGTCGGACGCCGCTTCAAGGGCGCCCAGCCCGCGGAGCTGGCGCGCTATGCCGCCTCGCAGGTCGCGGGGGCGACCGTCGACAACTCGGGTCTGCGCCGTCTGGCCCAGGTCGTCGCCGATCGCGGATCGACGGCCCGCTCGGTCGGCCAGCTGCGGGAGGACCAGCGCGAGCTGCTCACCGGCCGCGTCGAGAGCATGGTCGCGGGGATCGCCTCACGGCTGCGCCCGGCGTCGAAGCTGCCCTCCGACGAGGCGGCCCGCCTGTTCAACGCGCACCAGAGCGAGCTCATCGAGGCGGCGCGCGCGCATGCCGAGCTGCTGCAGTGGGAGGCGTTCACGGAGGCGCTCGCCGGCGTCGAGGACGCGGGCACGCGCACCGTCCTCACCTGGCTCCGCGACCTGTTCGGCCTGGGCCTGATCGAGAAGCACCTCGACTGGTACCTCATCCACGGGCGCCTGTCGTCGCAGCGAGCGGTCGCGGTGACGTCCTACATCGACCGCCTGCTCGCCCGCATCCGCCCGCACGCCGCCGACCTGGTCGCGTCGTTCGGCTACGGGCCCGAGCACGTGCGCGCGGCGATCGCGACCGGCGCCGAGGCGGAGCGCCAGGAGGAGGCGCACGCCTGGTACGAGGCCGCCCGCGCCTCCGGCACCCTCCCCACTCCGGAGAAGCGCCGCTGAGCCCCTCCGCGGGATGCCGCTCCGGTACGCGACACGCCGCGCGAGGCGTACCGGAGTGGGATCCCGCGGAGACAGGACGGGCAGGGGCGCGTCAGGACGCGAGAAACGCCAGTGCCTGGTCGCGCTCGGCGCGCAGCTCGAGCACGGACTCGTCGATGCGCGCGCGGGAGTGCGCGTCGATCTCGAGCCCCTCGATGATCCGCCACTCGCCGTCGACGGAGCGGACCGGGAACGAGGAGATCAGCCCCTCCTCCACCCCGTAGGAGCCGTCCGACTCGACGGCGGCCGAGGTCCACGACGTGCCGTCGACCCAGTCGCGCACGTGGTCGATCGCGGCGGAGGCGGCGGACGCGGCCGAGGAGGCTCCACGGACCTCGATGATCTCGGCGCCGCGCTTGGCGACCCGCGGCTCGAACTCCGTGTGCAGCCACTCGGCGTCGACCAGCTCGGGCACCGGCCGTCCGCCGACGGTGGCGTGCGTCGCGTCGGGGTACTGCGAGGCGGAGTGGTTGCCCCAGATCGCGACGCCCTCGATCGCGTCGACGGGGGCGTCGAGCTTCGCGGCGAGCTGCGCGACCGCCCGGTTGTGGTCGAGTCGCGTCATCGCGGTGAAGCGGCCGGCGGGGATGTCCGGGGCGCTGCGCCGCGCGATCCAGGCGTTGGTGTTGGCCGGGTTGCCGACGACCAGCACGCGGATGTCGGAGGCGGCGTGCGCGTTCAGCGCGGCGCCCTGAGGTCCGAAGATGCCCGCGTTCGCGGCGAGCAGGTCGGCGCGCTCCATGCCCGCGCTGCGCGGCCGGGCGCCCACGAGGAGGGCGACGCTCGCGCCGTCGAACGCGGCGGCCGGGTCGTCCGTCGCCTCGATCCCGCGGAGGAGGGGGAAGGCGCCGTCCTGCAGCTCGAGCGCCGTGCCCGCGGCCGCGCGGAGGCCGGAGGGGATCTCGAGCAGGTTCAGGCGGACGGGGACGTCCGGCCCGAGGAGCTGACCCGAGGCGATGCGGAACAGGAGCGCGTAGCCGATGGCGCCTCCCGCTCCCGTGACCGTGACCGTGACCGGAGTGCGCTGCTGGTTCATGCGCCGAGCGTATTCCCGCCGGCTGGGGGAGGGGGAGGAGTCAGCCGGACGGCGGGCCCTCGGCGGGAGGCGCCGTCGACCCGCGGAGCACGAGCTTGTTGCGCAGCCGCACGTGCGGCTCGGCCACGCTCCCGCCGTCGATGAGCGTCAGGAGCGCCCGGGCGGCAGCGCGCCCGACGCGGTGCAGCGGCTGCCTCACCGTCGTGAGCGCGGGGACCACCCGGGAGGCGTCGGGCACGTCGTCGTAGCCCACGACCGACAGCTGCCCCGGCACCGAGAGGCCCAGCGCCCGGGCCGCCTCGATCACGGCGATGGCGGAGGCGTCGTTCGCGGCGAAGACCGCCGTCGGCCGGTCGGGCAGCAGCAGCAGCTCGTGGGCGGCGACGAGGGAGGGGTCGTGCCGGTAGTAGCCGATCCGCACGAGCGCGGGGTCGTAGGGGAGGCCGGCGTCCGCGAGCGCCCGCTGGTAGCCGGCGCCGCGCCGGTGCGACGACTCCAGGTCGGGTCGGCCCGCGACGAAGCCGATGCGGCGGTGGCCGAGCCCGATCAGGTGGCTCGTCGCCAGCTGCGCTCCGCCGAAGTCGTCGGTCGCCACCGAGTGCAGCTCGGTCTGCGCGGTCAGCGGATCCACGACGACGAGCGGCAGGTCCGACGGGGGGATCACGCCGGAGGGAGTCACCAGGATCGCTCCCGCTACGTGCGCCTCGGTGAGGCGCCGCAGGGACTCCTGCTCCCATCCCGCCCGGCCCCGGCGGCTCGCCCCGCTGCCGGCGAGGAGGTCGAACCGGGTCCCCCGGAGCGCCGTCGCCACTCCCTGCAGCACCTCCGTGCCGAACGGCTCGAAATCGCCCAGGAGCACGCCGATGACACCCGAGCGCTCCGCGCACTCCGTCGTCACGACCTCCTGCTCGGCCTCCGCCGTCGCCGCCCCTGCGGACATCCTCGTCCCCTCCCGCCGTCCCCGCCCGGCCGCGGCGGAACGCGGTCATCGCCTCGCTGCGCTGCTCCGGACGGTTGGGAACACGTCCTTGCAATCGGGAATGTTCCCGGTAACATTGCCCGCAAGACTAGCTGAGGGAAAGCTCAGCAGTCGAGAGAGACGAGTGTCGGGCAGCCTTTCTCCCCTCAGTGCTGAGGGGGTCGAGAGCTGGAGCTCGCGTGGCCACGCTGTGGAAGCCGCCGCGCACGAGCCGTCCGCCGCTCTCCGCGCGTCCTGCGCTCCAGGCGCGGCCGAACGCCCCTCGGGCTGCGCCGCGCTCCGTCATCTCGCGGCCTCGGGCCGCGCCACCACTCCGCGCCGTCCGGCGCTCGACCTGATCGGCGACGATGCCGATCGAGTGAGGAACACCATGTCCACGCGACGCACCCCCCGACCCCTCTGGCTCGTCCGCTCGGGCGCCGCTCTCGCCGGCTGCCTGCTCCTGTCCGGCGTCGCCGCCGCGGCTGCGGCCGCCGACACCGAGTACGGCTCCGACGACGTCGACGTGAACGTCAGCATCGAGGAGCTGGAGCAGCCCGGCGCCCTCTCGATGTCGATCGACGGCACCTCCGCCACGCTCACCGAGGAGGGCTCCACCCCGACCGTGCGCGCGTTCACCGGGCAGCTGCCCGACGTGACCGTGACGGACACCCGGACCGTCGACGAGATCCCGGCCGGAGCCGGCTGGTACGTCCTCGGCTCGGCGAGCGCCTTCACCGGCGACGCGGACCAGGAGGACATCTCCTCCGACCACCTCGGCTGGACGCCCGTCCTCGTGGACGGCGGCGAGTCGGGCCTGGTGTCCGAGGGCGACCCGGTCGACACGATCCTCGACGAGGGCGCCGACGCCGTGGGGCTGTTCGACCAGGAGCTGCTCGCGCTGTCGCTCGACTCGCAGGAGACCGCGACGGACGGGTCCTGGACCGTGTCCGCGGGCCTCACTCTGAAGACCGAGGCCGACGTCGCCCCCGGCGACTACTCCTCCGTCCTGACGCTGTCGCTGTTCGAATGACCCCGATGCGCGCAGTCGCCTCCACGGCGATCGGCGCCCTCCTCGCGGCGGGCCTGCTCGCCTCCGGCGCGGCTCCGGCGACCGCGGCCGGCGCGTGGTCGCCGAAGGCCTCGTACACGTCGACGGACCGCGGCGACGGCACCTACTCCGTGCCGCTGCTGAACGCCGACGTGCCCGACGTCAGCGTCGAGCGCGTGCCCGCGTCCGAGAACGACGAGGGCCGCGACATCTACTACATGATCAGCACCACGATGCACCTGAGCCCGGGCGCCCCGATCATGAAGTCCTACGACCTCGTCAACTGGGAGATCGTCAACTACGTCTTCGACCGGCTCGAGATCGGCGACCGCTTCTCGCTCCGCAACGGGCAGAACTCCTACGGCAACGGCCAGTGGGCCTCGTCGCTGCGGTACCACGACGGCCGCTACTACGCGGTCTTCAACACCAACAACCTCGGCGGCTCCTACCTCTACTCGACCGACGACATCGAGGACGGGGCCTGGACCCGCACGGCCCTCGGCCGCGCCTTCCACGACCCGTCGCTCTTCTTCGACGACGCGGACGGCGGCACGCCGTACATCTTCTACGGCTCCGGATCCACCAGCGCCGTGAAGCTGAGCGAGGACCTGACGACCGTCGTCGCCGAGTACCCGAACATCCTCCGCACCTCCGACTACCCGGGAGCCGGCTACCTCGGCGGCCTCTTCGAGGGCGCGCAGGTGCAGTACATCGACGGGCAGTACTACATCGTCATCATCACCTGGCCCTCGGGCCAGGGCCGCCAGGTGGCGCTGTTCCGCTCGTCCGAGCTGCTGGGCCGCTACGCGACCGCCGACGGCAGCAACCCCTACGAAGGCAAGGGCGTGCTGAACTCCAGCGGGTTCGCCCAGGGGAGCCTCGTGCCGATCGCGAAGGAGGACGGCTCGACCGCCTGGCACGGCATGTTCTTCCGCGACAGCTTCCCGACCGGCCGCATCCCCGGGCTCATCCCGGCGACGTGGAAGGACGGCTGGCCGACGTTCGGGACGAACGGCTCGGTGCCGGTGGGCGGGAGCTTCCCGAAGCCGATCCGCCTCAGCCCCGAGGAGGAGCTGTTCGAGCGGCAGAAGAGCATCGTCGTCTCGGACGACTTCGACAACGACGCCCCGGCGAAGGCCTACCAGGACGAGTCGTGGACGATCCCGCCCGCGCCCGCTTACGACGCGTCGCTGCTCGGCGTGCAGCTGCTCCAGAACCCGGGAGCGGAGTCGGGGACGGCGCCGTGGGCAGGCCAGTTCGGCGCGACGCTGTCGGCCGACACGACCGACCCGGCGTCCGGCACCGCCGCGCTCCGCGTGGGCACCCGCACGCTCAACGGCTCCGGCCCGAGCCAGGTGCTGGCGAACAAGCTGCAGCGCGGCGTGACCTACACCGTGTCCGCGAAGGTGAAGTACACGACCGGCCCCGCGTCGGTCCGCTTCAACCTCTGCGCCGACTTCGGCGCGGGACCCGTGACGATGGCGTCCGCCGCCGTCACGCAGGGGCAGTGGACGACGATCACGGGAACCTACACGGTGCCCGAGACCGCGAACGTCGGCAGCGTGAAGTTCGCCGTCGAGACGCCGTGGGGCAATCCGCAGCCGGCGTCCTCGAGCACCGAGTACCTGCTCGACGACGTCTCGCTCGTCGGTGCCGCTCCCACCCTCGAGCGCCCGACGGCCGCCGAGATCGAGCCGAACGGCTCGACCCTCGCCCTCCCCTGGCAGTGGAACCACGCCCCCGACAACCGCTACTGGTCGCTGACCGAGCGCGAGGGCTGGCTCCGCCTCACCAACGGGAAGGTGCTCAGCGGAACAGCCGCGCACACGCGTCTCTCGGGCTCGCCCGAGATGACGTACCTGGAGGAGGCGCGAAACACGCTCTCCCAGCGCATCGTGGCTCCGAAGCAGTCGGCGGAGGCGGCGTTCGACGTCTCCGGGATGAAGGACGGCGACGTCGCCGGCCTCGCGGCCTACAACCGCGGCTTCTCCTACGTCGCGGTCAAGCGCGTGGACGGCGTCACCACCGTCGGCGTCGTGAACCGCAGCCAGCCGTTCGCGACCACGTTCGATCAGGCGGCCGTCGAGTCCTTCCTCCCCGGCACCACCGCCGCCCTCGGCGACGCCTCGCAGTTGCGCCTGAAGGCCGACCTCGAGCTCTCGGCCCCGGCCGGACAGCTCTGGACGACCTTCTCGTACAGCCTCGACGGGACGAGCTGGACGAAGCTCGGCAGCCGCGTCGGCCCGCAGACCCTCGACGGTCAGCTCACGCACTTCATGGGCCACCGCCTCGGGCTGTTCAGCTACGCGACGAAGACCGCCGGCGGCCACGTCGACGTCGACGAGTTCCTCCTGAGCGACACCCTCTCCTCGGAGGGGAAGGCGCTCGACCGCTCGCAGCTCGACGCGGCCGTCGCCCACGCGGCGACGCTCCGCTCCGACGACTACCCGGCCGACGCCTGGTCCGACCTCCAGTCGGTCCTCGCGAAGGCGCAGGCGGTCGGCACCGCGGGAACGCAGAACCAGATCGACGCCCCGGAGCGCGCGCTCAGCTACCAGCTGGCCCGCCTCGGGACGCTGAAGGAGGCGTCGCTCGACGTGACCGCCGCCGCCGCGACCCGCTGCATCGCGGGGAAGGTCGTCGTGACCGTGCGGGCGACCAACGCCGACGACGTGCCCGTCGCCCTCCGGATGGAGAGCGCCTCCGGCACGAAGACGGTCGCCGCGCTCGCACCCGGCGCCACGACGAGCCACGCCTTCACCACGCGGGCGGCCTCGGTCCCCGCCGCCGAGGTGGTCGTGACCGCGACCGCCACCCTCGACGGCGAGCCGGTGACGACCACGGTGAGAGCGCCCCATCCGGCCGCGTCCTGCGGCTGAGCACTCCGGGGGCGGCCCGCGCGGCCGCCCCCGCCCCCGAACGCGTCAGCGGCACCCGTCGCCGACGATCTCCTGCACGACACGATCAAGGAGGATCCGTGAGATCACCACAACGAGAAGCCGCTCCGAAGGGGCGGTTGCGGCTGAGGCTGCTGGCCACGGCCGCGCTGACCGCGCTCCTGGTGGCACCCTTCGCCGCCCAGACCTCGTCCGCCGCTGAGGCGGAGCTCATCGTCAACGGCGGCTTCGAGAGCGGCATCAGCAGCTGGTTCGTCAACAACGGCAACGCCGCCGACGCCGGCACCATCGCGACGACCACGGACGCGCGCACCGGCACCGCCGCAGCGCTCGTCACCGGCCGCACGACCACCGGCGCGGGCGCCATGCAGGACCTCAGCGGCAAGGTCGTCGCCGGCCAGACCTACCAGGTCAAGGCGCAGATCAAGTACGAGAACGCCGCGAGCCCCGCGACCAAGCAGTTCTTCGCCACCATGCACTACGGCGGAGGCACCTACACGAACCTCGCGAGCGTCACCGCCACGAAGGGGCAGTGGGCGACGATCAACGGATCGTTCACCATCCCCGCCGGGCAGAGCGTCGCGACCGCGCGCCTCTTCTTCGAGACGCCGTGGACCGCGACTCCCTCGGCCGCGCCCGAGACGCACCTCATGGACTACAAGCTCGACGACGTCTCGCTGGTCGGAGCGGCGCCGCCCGCGCCCGCCTCGCGCACCATCGAGGTCGTGGGCAAGATCCCGGGCGACCACAACCCGCTCATGGGCTGGAAGTTCGGCGCCGACGGCTTCGGCTTCGTCGAGAACGGCCGCGTGTACATGTACATGACGAACGACACCCAGGGCTACGCTCCGAACCCCGCCACGGGCGTCTCGGCGGGCATCGACTACGGCAAGATCAACCAGATCACCGTGATCTCCTCGGACGACCTCGTCAACTGGACCGACCACGGCGAGATCCAGGTCGCCGGCTCCACCGGAGTCGCGCCCTACACCGGCAACTCGTGGGCTCCCGGCATGGCGAAGAAGACCGTGAACGGCGTCGACAAGTACTTCCTCTACTACGCCAACGGCGGCGGCTCCAGCAACGTGATCACCGGCGACTCGCCGGTGGGCCCGTGGACCAGCCAGCGGACCTCCACGCTCATCAACGCGTCCACCCCGGGCGCCGAGGCGGTCGCGTGGAAGTTCGACCCGGCACCGCTCGTCGACGACGACGGCCAGGGCTACCTGTTCTTCGGAGGCGGACCCGCCTCGACCGCACTGCCCGCGGCCGAGCGCTTCAACAACCCGAAGAACATCCGCGTGATCGAGCTCGGCGACGACATGATCTCGACCCAGGGCACCTCCGCCGTCGTGGACGCGCCCGTCGCGTTCGAGGCGGCCCAGGTGTTCAAGCGCCAGGACAAGTACTACCTCTCGTACTCGTCCCACTTCGGCGGCAACGATTTCGGCGGCAACCAGACCCGCGAGCCCGGCTACCCGGGCGGCGGCGAGATCGGCTACATGATCTCGGACGACCCGATGTCCTGGCCCAAGGAGAACTACGCCGGCGTGATGTTCCCGAACCAGAGCCGCTTCTTCGGAGCCGGCACCGGCGGCAACAACCACCAGTCGGTCTTCGAGCTGGGCGGCAAGTACTACTTCACCTACCACGCGCCGACGCTCAACAAGCGGATCAACGGCGACACCACCCAGGGGTACCGCAGCCCGCACATCCAGGAGCTGCAGTTCAACGCCGACGGCACGGTGCAGCAGGTGGTCGGCGACTACAAGGGCGTCGACCAGGTGAAGGACTTCGATCCGTACCGCACCTTCCCGGCCGAGACCATCGGCTGGAGCAAGGGCATCGCGACGGCGCCGCTCGGCACCCCCGCCGCGGGCGCGACCCAGAACCTCGTGCTGAAGGACCTCGACAACGGCGACTGGACCGCGCTGTCGGCCGTCGACTTCGGGGACACCGGAGCCGCGACGTTCACCGCGAAGGCCAAGGCGCTGCAGGCCGGCGGCACCGTCACCGTCCGCCTCGACTCCGAGACCGGGCCCGTCGCGGGCACCGTCGCGGTGAACGGGACGACCGGTGAGTGGACCGACGTCAGCGCAGCGCTGACCGGAGCGACCGGAGTGCACGACGTGTTCTTCAGCTACTCCGGACCCTCCGGCGACCTGTTCGAGCTCGACACCTTCGCCTTCACCGAGGGCGAGGCGGCTCCGGCTCTCGACATCACGGCGAGCGCGGCGACCCGCTGCATCGCGGGCAAGGCGATCGTCACCGTCCAGGCGAGCAACGGCTCCGACGTCCCCGTCGGCGTGACCTTCACGTCGACGACCGGCACGAAGTCGTTCACCTCGGTGGCGCCCGGCAAGACCGTGTCGCACGCCTTCACCACCCGTCAGGCGAACCTGCCCGCCGGTGCGGTGACCGTCGAGGCCACGGCCACGATGAACGGCGCCCCCGTCGAGACGGAGGTGAGCGCTCCGTACGCGGCGCGCCCGTGCTCGTAGCGCACGGCTGAACCACCGGGGAGCGCCCCCGGCCCTGCGGGGCCGGGGGCGCTCCTGCGCGTGCGGGGGGAGATCTCGATACGCCCTCCGGGGCTGCTCGATCAGCATGTTCGCCGTACTGCTGGTCGAGCAGCGGCGCCTCGAGACCCCAGCTCGGTCAGCGGGCGTCGGCCAGGCGCATCGTGCCGCCGGCCTGGGCGGCGAAGGCGCGGGCGGTCGCCGCGATGGTGCGCTGCATGACCCGCGCCGCGGCGGGCGGCGCGAGGTCCGCCGGGCGCGCGAGGCTGATCGTCCGGGTCAGAGTGGGCTTCTCGAGCGTCGGCTCCTCGATGCGGATCGAGCGCAGGCCCGGGCGCCCCTGCAGCACCATCGCCGGGACGACCGCGACGCCCAGGCCCCGCTCGGCGAAGCGCAGCACCGCGTCCATCTCGGCGCCCTCCAGCACCACGTCCGGCTCCAGGCCCGCGGCGGCGAACGCGGCGTCGGTCGTGCGGCGCAGGTCGTAGCTGGAGTTGAAGACGATCTGCGGGAGGCGGGCGACCGCGGCCAGGTCGAGCGCGCCGGTCGCGGCGAGGGGAGGCTCTGCGGCGGAGGAGACCACGACGAGCTCCTCGACGAGCAGCGGCGTCACCGTGAAGGCGCCGGGAGCGGCCGCGGTCGAGGTCGTCACCAGCGCCAGGTCGAGCTCGCCCCGTGCCAGCCGGTCGAAGAGGCTCCGCGACCCGTCCTCGGCGAGGTGCAGCTCCACGGCGGGATGCGCGGAGTGGAACGCGTGCAGCACCTCCGCGACGAGGCTGATGCAGAGCGTCGGCGTCGCGCCGAACCGCACCCGGCCGCGCTCGAGCCCGGCCAGCTCGGCCAGCTCGCGGCGCACCGATCCGGCGTCGGCGAGCATGCGCCGGGCGAGCGGCAGCAGCAGCTCCCCGGCCGGTGTGAGGGTGCTGCCGGAGCGCGCCCGGTGGAAGAGCTCGGAGCCGAGGTCCTGCTCCAGCGCGGCGATCCGGCGGCTCAGCGAGGGCTGCGCGAGATGCAGCTCCTCGGCGGCCCGGGTGAAGCTGCCGAGGCGGGCGACCTCGACGAATCCGGTGAGCTGCTCGAGATCCACATGCATACCCTATGCGCATGTCCGTGCCCAGCATTATGCATTGGAGTAATCGAAGCGCCGTGCCTAGCGTGGAGGCATGACCACTTCAGAGACCACCGCACCGGAGCGTCGGATCTCCACCTCCGTCCTCGTCATCGGCACCGGCGGATCGGGCCTGCGCGCCGCGATCGAGCTCGCCGAGGCGGGCGTGGACGTCCTCGCGCTCGGCAAGCGCTCGAAGTCGGACGCGCACACCTCCCTCGCCGCCGGCGGCATCAACGCCGCCCTCGCCACGATGGACCCCGACGACAGCTGGCAGCAGCACGCGGCCGACACCATCACCGAGTCCTACCAGCTCGCCAACCCGCACACGGTCGAGATCGTCACCTCCAACGCCGCCCGCGGCATCCAGGACCTCGAGCGCTACGGCATGCCGTTCGCCCGCGAGGACGACGGCCGCATCTCGCAGCGCTTCTTCGGCGCGCACACCTACCGCCGGACCGCCTTCGCGGGCGACTACACCGGCCTCGAGATCCAGCGCACGCTCGTCAACCGGGCCGCCCAGCTCGAGATCCCGATCCTGGACACCGTGTACGTCACGCGCATCCTCGTCAACGAGGACGGAGCAGTGTTCGGCGCCTACGGCTTCGACCTCGTCGACGGCACCCGCTACCTGATCCACGCCGACGCGGTGATCCTCGCCGCGGGCGGGCACAACCGCATCTGGCGCCGCACCTCCTCCCGCCGGGACGAGAACACGGGCGACTCGTTCCGCCTGGCCGTCGAGGCCGGCGGGCGCCTGCGCGACCCGGAGCTGGTCCAGTTCCACCCGTCTGGCATCATCGAGCCCGAGAACGCGGCCGGCACGCTGATCTCCGAGGCCGCGCGCGGCGAGGGCGGCATCCTCCGCAACGGCCTCGGCGAGCGCTTCATGGGGAAGTACGACGCCGAGCGCCTCGAGCTCTCGACCCGCGACCGCGTCGCCCTCGCCTGCTACACCGAGATCAAGGAGGGTCGCGGCACGCCCAACGGCGGGGTCTGGCTCGACGTCTCGCATCTGCCGCGCGAGACGATCATGACCCGGCTGCCGCGGGTGTACCAGACGATGCTCGAGCTGCAGATGCTCGACATCACGAAGGATCCGATCGAGATCGCGCCCACGGCGCACTACTCGATGGGCGGGGTCTGGGTGCGCTCGGACGACCACAGCACCGACGTCCCCGGGCTCTACGCGATCGGAGAGGCCTCCAGCGGACTGCACGGCGCCAACCGCCTCGGCGGCAACTCGCTGATCGAGCTGCTGGTGTTCGGCCGGATCGTCGGGCAGGCGGCGGCGGAGTACTCCGCCTCGTTGACGGCCCAGACCCGCTCGGCCGCGTCCGTCCGGGTCGCCCGCGACGAGATCGCCGGCCTGCTCGCGGCCGACGGCACCGAGAACGTCCGCGCCCTGCAGCGCGCGATCCGCAACACGATGACCGAGCACGCCGGAGTCGTCCGCGACGAGGAGGGCCTGCTCGCCGGGCTCGCCGAGCTGGACGCGATCGAGGCGCGCATCGCCGGCATCGGCGTGCACCCGGACATCGCCGGGTTCCAGGACCTCGCCCACGCCTTCGACCTCAAGTCGGCCGCGATGGCCGCGCGGGCCACCCTCGAGGCAGCGCTCGAGCGCCGGGAGAGCCGCGGCTGCCACAACCGCAGCGACTACCCGGACATTGACCCGGCCCTCCAGGTGAACCTCGTCTGGTCGCCCTCCACGGGGATCACGCGCGAGGAGATCCCCGCGGTGCCGGAGGAGATCCAGACGCTGATCAGCGGCGAGGTCGCCACCGCGGGCAAGCTGCTCGAGTAGCCGGAACCGCGACGGCACGACGCCGGCTCCCTTCCGAGGGGCCGGCGTCGTGCTGTGCGCGGCGCTCGCCGCCCCGCCCGGATCCGCACCGCCGGTTCGTCGGCGCAGGCGCCGCGCTGGTCTACGGTGAAGCCACGGTGCCGCCGGAGCATCCGTCCAGGAGGAGCAGACGATGCCGCCCGAAGGCCAAGGATTCTCGCCCGAGCCGCTCCAGAACATCGTCGAGCGCCTGGCGGGGGTGCTGGGGCGCTCGGTCGCCGTCGACGACGCGGAGCTGCAGCTCCTCGCGCACAGCGCCCACTTCGGCGACGAGGACTCCGCCCGGGTGGAGTCGCTGGTGGGGCGCTCGGTGACGCCGGAGCGGGCGGAGTGGGCCCGGCGTGCGGGCGTGCTGCGCGCGACCGCGGCGTTCTTCACCGACGCGGCGCCCGAGCTGGGCCTCCGGCGGCGGTACGTCGCTCCCGTGCGGGTCGACCGCGAGCTCGCCGCGGTGATCTGGATCATCGACGACGAGACCCTCACGGCCGCGGACTTCGACGCCGTCGACCGCGCGGTCGACGACATGCGGACGGTGCTCGTCCGCCGCGCGATGACCTTCGACGACGGTCTCCAGCAGGTCGAGGCGCAGGTGCTCGCGCTCCTCTCGGACCGGTCGGACGACCGGGTCGACGCGGCCGAGGAGATCGCGGCGGCGGGGATCTTCCGCGGCTGCGTCGCGTACCAGGTGCTCGGCCTGGTGATCGCGAAGGGCGAGGGCGACCGCTCGATCGGCGCCCCGGTCCGGGTGATCGCGCGGGCCGTCGCCCAGCACAGCTCCGGTGCCGCCGTCGCGCGGACCGACCAGGGCGTCGTCGTGCTGGTCGGCTACTCGGTCGCGCCCGCCGAGGACCGGATCGCCGCGCTCGTCGAGTCGCTCCGCCGCGGCCTCGACGGCGCGGGCATCGCGGCGACGATCGGGGTCGGGGCGCTCGTGCCCGGGCTCGACGGCGTGCTGCACTCGCACGAGCAGGCCGAGTGCGCGGCGCGGGTCGCGGGAGCGACGGAGGCGGGCGCGGTCCGCTGGGACGAGTCGGGGCTCGACGGGATGCTCGCGGCGCTGCTCCCCGAGGCGCTGCGGTCGCACCTGGTGCCGCCCGAGCTCGGGCGGGCCATGCAGGAGCAGTCCGAGGACAACATCCTCGCGGTGCGGACCTTCCTGGCGAACGCGGGCAACGTCGTGCAGACCGGCGCCGACCTGCATCTGCACCGCACCACCGTCTACTACCGGCTCGGCCGCTTCGCCGAGACGACCGGGCTCGACCTCGCCGACGGCGACACCCGGCTGATGCTGCAGCTCTGGTTCCGGATGTCGCCCTACGTCCGGATCACCGAGGGCTGACCCTCCGACAGCCGTCGAGCCGCCCCCTCCGCCCCTTCGACAGCAGCACGTGCCCCCGGGACCCCCGCTCTGCCTACCATCGGGCATGCCTTCGAATCCTGGACCCGTCTGCGTCGTCGGCGCGGGCATCATCGGCGCCTCGGCCGCCCTCCACCTGATCGAGCTCGGCGCCCGCGACGTCACGGTGATCGACGCCGGCTCGCCGCTGAGCGGCACCACCCCGGCCGGAGCCGGCTTCGTCGCCCGCTACGGCGCCGACAGCAACCGCCGGATCGGCACCCACGCCGTGCCCCTCGAGGAGTACGGCCTCTCCTTCTACCGGGGCCTGCACGACGCCGGCGTCGAGATCGAGTTCGCCGCCAACGGCAACATCGCGATCGCCCGCACCGAGACGACCCTCACCACCCTCGTCGAGGGCATCGTGCGCCACTCGCTGGCGTCCCCCGGGACCCGCGCGCTGGACGCGGACGAGGTCGCGTCGATGACCTTCGGCGCGGTCGACCCGGCGAGCGTCGTCGGCGGAGTGCTGCTCCCCGAGGCGATCCAGGTCACCACCGGGCTCGCGCTCCAGGAGGTCCTCCGCCGCGCGGAGGCGCTGGGCGTCCGCTTCTCGTGGGGCACCGAGGCGACCGGGATCCGCCGGGACGGCGACCGGGTGACCGGTGTCGAGACCACGGCGGGCGTCGTCGACGCGGCGACCGTGGTGCTCGCCGCCGGAGCCTGGACCCCGGCGCTCCTGGGCACCGTGGGCCGGACGCTCCCGCTCATCCCCACCGTCGCCACCCGCTTCGTCTCGGAGCAGGCCGGCCTCTCGCCGCTGATGCCGACGATCCAGAGCCTCGACCTGGGCCTGTGGCTGCGCGAGCTGCGCGGTGCGTTCTCGTGGGGCGGCGGCTTCGCCTACCGCCGCGTCTCGGTGCTGGAGCGCGAGGAGGGGCTGGAGCGCGCGTTCGCCCGCCCCGTCTCGCCGCAGCTGATCGAGGCTCAGCGCGACTACCAGGCGGCCGTCGCCGAGGTGTTCCCGGCGCTCGCAGGGCTCGGCACCGCCGAGATCATCCAGGGCATGCCCGTCTACTCCGTCGACGGCGGCCTCTACATCGGGCCCGTCCCCGCGTGCGACGGCCTCTGGGTGCTGGCGGGCGACAACGAGTCCGGAGTGACGCACGGGCCGGGCATGGGCCGTCTCGTCGCCGAGATGATCACCGGCACCGAGCCCTTCGCCGATCCGGAGCCGTTCCGCCTCGACCGCGTCGACCCCGCCCTCTACCCGGACGAGGCGTCGATGATCGCCGAGATGGCCGGCGACCGGGTGCTGAAGGCGATGCGCTGAAGGCCGTGCGCTGCCACCCGTGCGCTGAAGGCCCGGCGCTGAGCCGCTGACGTGCACGAGAGCCGGCCGTCCCTCCCGCTGAGCGGTGGGGGCGGCCGGCTCTCGTCAGTCCTGCGGCAGGGCCAGGGCGTCGAGGACCGCGGCCTCCGCGGCGACGGCGCGGTCCAGCTCCCGCAGGTCGACGTTCTCGTCGGGCCCGTGGACCCTCGACTCGGCGTCGGCGACGGCCGTGATGCAGAGGACCGACTCCGGGAACGCCGCGGAGAGGGCGCTGACGACGGGGATGCCGCCGCCGCCTCCGAGCAGGTCGGGCGAGCGCCCCCACGCGTCCTGCAGCGCGGCGACCACGACGCCGGAGATGCGCGCGTCGCTCCACGGCTCGCTCCGGCTCACCTCGTCCACGCGCACGTGCGCGCCGAAGGGCCGCTGCGCGAGCAGGTGCGCCCGGAGCGCGGCGGCCGCGTCGTCCATCGCGAGTCCCGGCGGCACCCGGAGCGAGAGGCGCGCGCGCACCCGGGGGACCAGCACGTTCGCCGACTCCGCGATCCGCGGCGCGTCGATCGCGAGCACGGAGAGGGCGGGAGAGGCCCACAGGGCGGTCGCGAGGTCGTCGGCGACGTGCACCCCGTCGAGCAGTCCGAGCCGGGCCCGGAAGGCGTCCGGATCGACGCGGGCGGTCGCCGGGGCGCCGACCCGCAGCCCCGGCACGGCCACCTCGCCCCGCTCGTCGTGGAGGGAGGCGGCCAGCCGGCAGAGCGCGGTCAGGGCGTCGACCGCTCCTCCGCCGTTCACGCCGCTGTGCGCGGGCTCGTCCATCACGGCGACCTCGACGTCGACGGCGAGCAGCCCGCGGAGCGACTGCGTCAGCGACGGAGTGCCGCGGGCCGCGTTCACGCCGTCGTTCACGAGGACGAGCGCGGGCGCCTCCTCCAGGGCGAGTCCGGCGAGCAGGGCGGGCGCACCGGGGGAGCCGACCTCCTCGCCGCCGTCGAGGACGACGACCAGGCCGAGCCGCCGGTCGGGGCCGAGCTCGTCGATCGCTGCGAGGTGTGCCACGACCCCGGCCTTGTTGTCGGCGCTGCCGCGTCCGGTGACCACGTCCCCCCGGTGCAGCGGCACGAAGGGGTCGGAGGTCCAGCCGGCGCCCGCGGGCTGCACGTCGTGATGCGCGTAGAGCAGAGCGGAGGGGACGCCGGGGAGCAGTCCGCGCGTGCCCACGACCGAGGGGCGGCCGGCGTCGTCCTCGACGAGCCGGGCGTCGAAGCCGCGCTCCCGCAGGGCATCGGCGAGCAGGGTGGCGCTCCGGCGCAGGTCGCCGAGGCGCGAGGGATCGGCCGAGACGGTCGGCAGGGCGATGAGCTCGTCGAGCAGCCGGGCGCGCTCCCGCCGGTCCATCAGGCCACCGCCCGGACGGCGTCGTCCTCGGCCGCGACCTCGGCCAGCGCGGAGGCGAGCCGGTCGACCGCGGTCCGGGGGACGCCGGCCAGGTTGATCCGCCCCGACGGGAGCCCGTAGGCGCCGAAGTCGTGCTGGAGGCGGTGCATGGCCGTCGGCGACAGCGGGAGGGAGAGGAACAGGCCCCGCTGGTCGCGGAGGGCGGCGAAGCGGGCGGGGGCGCCGGCCGCGAGAGCGCCGCCGATGAGGCCGTCCCGGAGCCGGGTGACCCGGTTCCGCATCCGCTCGAGCTCGTCGCGCCACGAGCGCTCGAGCTCCTCGTCGCCGAGGATCGTCGCCACGATCGCCGCTCCGTGGTGCGGGGGCTGCGAGTAGGCCGCCCGCGCGATCGCCTCGAGGGTGCTCATCGCACCCGGAGTGCCGGACGGGTCCAGGAGGAGGAGGGCGCAGCCGACGCGCTCGCTGTAGAGGCTGAACGCCTTCGAGCAGCTGACCGAGACGACGCCCTCCGGCACGCGGGCGAGCAGCCGCCGCATCCCCGCGAGGTCCTCCTCGAGGCCGTCGCCCAGCCCGTAGTAGGCCTGGTCGATGAAGGGGATCACGCCCGCCCGGACGATCTCGTCGGTCAGCCGGTCCCACATCGCGGGCGTCAGCGAGGCTCCGGAGGGGTTGTGGCAGTTGCCCTGGAGGAGCACCGCGTCGCCGGGCCGGGCGGAGCGCAGGGCGTCGACGGTCGGCTCCAGCCAGGGGCGGCCCGACGCGTCCAGGAAGGGGACGGCGTGGATGTCGAGGCCGGCCGCGCGCAGCACGGGGGCGTGGTTCACGTAGGAGGGGGCGCCGAGGATCACGCGCCGCCCCGGCTCGAAGTGCGCGAGGAACTCGGCCAGCAGCCGCAGCGCGCCGGTGCCCGCCACGGTCTGCACGCCGATCGCCCGCTGCGCCAGCTCGTCGCCGAGGAGGAGCGAGCTCATCCGCGCCGTGAAGGCGGGGTGCCCGCTCGGCCCCCGGTACTGCTTCGACTCGCGCCGCCCGAGCAGGAGGCGCTCCGCGTCGTGGACGGCGTCCATCACGGGGGCCTGCAGGTTCTCGTCGCGGTAGACGCCGAGGGTCAGGTCGAGGCGGTCGGGCCGGGGGTCGGCGGCGTAGCGGCGGGTGAGCTCCCAGACGGGGTCGGGAGCGAGGCTGTGCGCGGTGACGATCATCGGTGGCTCCTGGAGGGGGTCGGACGGGGGAGGGAG